>JAYUVJ010000424.1:0-5352 GCA_043754155.1 Acidimicrobiia bacterium | reverse complement strand
AAAGGCCACTTTCAACACTGCGGTCACCATGATGTTCAGGATGGAGATGGGGATGAGGTACTTCCAGGCAATCATCTGGAGTTGATCCTCACGGAAGCGCGGATAGCTGAAACGCACCCAGAAAATCAGAAACGCCACGAAAATAATCTTGGCGAACAAAATGCCTACGCCCGCCAAATTATGCAGCAACGAGTTGCCTTCCAGCAGGCTGATCCCCGGCACGTACCAACCACCGAGGAACAACGTGGCGGCAATGGCTGAGAGCGCAAAGGCCGAGGCCACTTCACCGAGGAAGAACGAGAGGAACCGGAAGCCCGAGTATTCGGTCATGTACCCAGTTACCAGTTCGGATTCAGCAACGGGCATGTCAAAGGGTGCCTGGGTGAGTTCGGCTTGGGCAGCGATCATGAAGATCACGAAGCCGACGAATTGGGTAACGATGAACGGCATACCAGCAAGATCGAGCCCAAAGATTTCGAAGTTCTTCTGCACCATCACAATGTCTTGGAAACTCATCGAGCCGGCCTGAATAACTACACCAATAACGGCAAGCACGAGCGGAAGTTCGTAAGCAATGAGCTGGCCAGCAGCACGAAGCGAACCCATGAGTGAGTACTTGTTGGCACTGGCCCAACCGGCCATCAAAATACCAAGCACACCTATGGAAGAGACGGCCAGAGCGTAAAAAACGCCAACCTTTAGATCGCTGAGCACCAGATCGGGCCCGGCAGGAATCACCAGGTACAGCAAAAACGTCGACATAACCACCACGTACGGCGCAAGAGAGAAAACCCACTTGTCGGCGTCGCGGGGGATGATGTCTTCCTTTTGGATGAACTTGACGGCGTCGCCAATGTTCTGGAACCAACCGTGGTAACCGCCAGGGTCCATTGGACCGAGACGAGATTGCATGTGAGCCATCATCTTCAACAGGAAGACGTAGCCAAGCAACAAACCGCCAACCGGAATAACAACCAGAACGGCTGCGAGTTTGAAGGCGGTTAGCTGCCAGTAAGCAGGATGAAATGCAGCGAGCACTTAGATCACGTTCTCGTTAGCGGACGGGGGTTTACGACGGTGAAGCGGGCTTACAGATGTTGCTTGATTGCGGCAGGTTATTGCGTGTTTGGGGCGAAGTTGCGGCGAAGTTTACGGTGAAGCAACGATACGAGACGGTACAGGGCGATGAAGCCCAAACCGCCCAAACGATCCCTAGCGATTATTTAACGGTCAATGTCACCGAGGATGAAGTAGAGCGATCCGAGAATGGTGATGATGTCGGGCACGAACACGCCCCTGGTAATCCACGGAACGATTGAGATGTTGTTGAAGCTTGGTGTCCGAATTTTTACGCGGAACGGGCCGAGTCCACCTTGGGAAACCACGTAGTAACCCATTTCGCCGAGCGGGTTTTCGGTGGCAACGTAGGTCTCACCGGCGGGAACCTTAATGATGCGGGGCACCTTGGCCATGATCGGGCCGGCTGGGAGGCTGTCGCACATCTGCACAACCATCTTGCAAGACTCGCGAATTTCCTGCACCCGCACCCAAATACGAGCGAAGGAATCGCCGTCGGTGTGGGTCCAAACTTTCCAGTCGAGCTTGTCGTAGACCAGCGGTGATTTGCCGTCTTTACGCAGGTCATAGGCTACGCCCGAGGCGCGAAGGTTGGCGCCAGACATTCCGTAATCAAGCGCCTTATCGGCCGGGATGATGCCAATGCCACGGGTGCGCTTTTGGAACACCGCGTTGCCCATCATGAGCTGCTCAAGGGTGTCGCAGAAGGCTTCCATTTTGCCCATCACCGTTTTGGTTTCGGCGATCCAACCCTTCGGAAGGTCTTCTTTGATGCCGCCGATTCGGTCGTAGTTGGGGTGGAACCGTCCGCCGGTGGCAGATTCGATCTGGTTCAGCACATGTTCACGGTCACGGAAGGCAAAAAACACCGGGGTGATGGCGCCCATTTGCACACCCATGTCGCCCACGCCGAGGACGATATTAGCGATTCGGGCCATCTCGAAGAGCATGGTGCGGATGTACTGGGCACGAGGTGGGGCTTCGATACCCATGATCTGCTCAGCGGCCAGGATGAACGGCACTTCGTTGGCGAAACTGCCCAACCAGTCGATCCGGTTGACCAACGTGGTGATCTGGGGATAGGTGCGGACTTCGGTGAGTTTCTCGTAACCGCGATGCATGTAACCCATAACCGGTTCGCAGCTCACTACCTGTTCACCGTCGAGCTTGGCGATGAGACGGAGCGTGCCGTGGGTAGCTGGGTGCTGGGGGCCCATGTTGACGGTCATGCCGTCTTCGGTTTCGAGTTCGATATTGACCCGGGCATCGGCCGCTTGACCTGCCACGTAGGCGGCTTGGCGGATCTGATCGGGGCTCTGCGGGTCATAGGTGGTTTCGACCTCGCGTGCGATCCCTGATCCCGTGAGTGTGTCGTTGTTGAGGGTTGCAGTCATGTGGTTACGCCCCTTCTTCCTCGTCGGCTGAGCCGGCGATTGGTTCAACGTTGGTGAGACCCGGCCACGGCTTTACTTCGCGGGCCAACAGCGGAAAATCCTTGCGCATGGGGTAGCCCTCAAAACCGCCCGGGAGATACAGGTGCACGAGGTGCGGATGTCCATCAATCCAGAATCCGTACATTTCCCAAGTTTCCCGCTCGTGCCAATCGGCTCCGGCGTAAACCTTGGTGAGCGTAGGCACTCGAGGGTCGCTGTCGTCGAGATCTGCCTTGACGATAAGACCCCTGCAGGTTTCGACGCTGAAGTAGCGAGCGAATACTTGGAAGCGGGTGTCGCCACCGGCTCGGCCCGTGCGAAACGCGGCGGCCACAACCTCTTCGGCTACGGCGGCAACGGGTTCGGACGCCTCAACCGCATCGGCAGTTTCGGCGCCGTCGTCGGCAGCGGCTTCTTCCTCGACCGAACCCCAAACATTCTCGTACCTGGTGGTTTGTGCAGGATTGACGAGCCAGTCAAGGCCGTTGAGGAAGCAAAAGTAGGTAAGGGCAAGCTTGTTTTTGGCGAAACTAGCGACCTCAACCCAGTCGGCGACGGGCACCCGAATGGTCACATCGTGCCGGTTTACCTCAGCCCCAAGAATCCGATCGCCAAAGGCAGAACGGAGCTGATCGAGCATTTGTTGACAGGTCGCGTCTGTAGACACGGCAGCTTCTTCGACGGGCACGCGCTACAGACTAGTAAACGCCGCTAGCAACCAAACAAACCCATCGTCCATTCTGAAGATTTTTTTGCCCGTTCATCGCTCCCAGCGATCATCTCCACAACTTGGCGCTATTAAAAACCGGATTGGAACCGAAACGCCCAAAGGATCTTCTAGCCGAGTACTTCGGTGCGCCAGTGTTCTGGAGTGACACGCACGAGGACTTCTTCGGTTCCATGGTCATCGTGGAGGCTCTTCGTCGCTCTTCGTCGCTCATCGTCGCTCTTCGTCGCTCATCGTTGCCTATGCCCGAACCCTACCGCCACGGCAGAAACTTCAACAGTCGCTACCTACCTTTTTGCCGCCGAACTCTTCGACGGAATGAGCATGAAACCGCCATTGATGGTGGAAATTTTGCGGGTTCGTCGGTAGACGCCGTCGCCGTTCCGAGAGCCGCCAGCGTTGGTGTTGCCTTCAACAGTGGTGATGGTGCGCCGTGCCCAGTTGATTGATTCTACGAATCCGGTATGCCCTTTGCCGTTGCGGCCGATGATGAAAAATACGGATCCAACTCGCGGTGTCTTCGTCAGCAGATTGTTCTTTCGAGCAAAGCTTCGTGCACTTACTACTGCCGCGAACCCTCGATTGGAATTGATCCGAGGTAGTGACACCCCCGAATGCGCTCCAACCCACGATACGAACATGGCGCACCATGCTTGGCCGTTCATGCCATACCAACGTCCGTATTTGGTGCGGTTGGTGGGCTTTTCCTTGACCCCGATCTGCGAGGCAGCCATCCGCAACATAGCGCTAACCTCAAGCACGCTTACGATTCTCGAAACGTTTATTGCTCGGATACTCCGCACGACCACTGGTTTCGATGCAGGTTTGCGCACCACTCTCGCCGTCCGCGTAACGGTCTTTTTTCTGCCGACAACGGCTGCGCCCACCTTTGGCTTTGCAACAACCCGGTTGGGCGAATGCGAGGCGAAGCTCCCCCGTTTGTTTGCCAGGGGCCGTGAGCGGATCGTTTGAGCAATGCTCAAAAATCCTGAAGCTGCACGATGATCCGCATGAGCAAAATCACGGCTGAGCATTTCGGTTGCTGCACCGGATTGCTTCAACCTCGCGGCGAGGTTTCCCAGTGCGTTTGCGTGATCAGCGCTTTGCCAGTTAGCGAGGAGGCGCTGCGTTTGGTGATGCGTTGCGTTGCCGTACTCCGAGAGCGCGCGCGCCAGAACCGCTACGGCATCGGGATCTGCCCCGGAGGTCAAAGTATGAGCGGTTGGATTAAGCATGGTGTGGACGCAAGCTTCAACAAGCTGCGCGTTCAACCATAAGAACAATCAATTGATTCGGGAAGGACCCAACAACGCACAGCGCACTCTTGCCCCTCGCCCCATAAAATGCACATGCTGGGTTGGCGAACAGACCTATTGGTTAAGAGTCTCAGAGGTAGATCGAACCAACCAGCACAGCACAAAGCACCAACGTTCCGAGTTGCAAGATCCGGTCAAGGTAGAAGAGTTCAGCTGGATCTGTACCTTTACCCGACATCAGGAGCATCGAGAGTCTCATCACCACAAAAAGAAACGGCCCAATAGAGAGAGACACCGGAGAAAAGGAGCGGCCGTTTGTTGGGTATTGAATCGCCCACAAACAAAAAGCGATTGAGACCCCAGTTTGAGAGAACGTGAGCATCTGCTGCAGGAAAGCTGAATCGTAAAGTTCCAAGGTCAAACGATGGTTTGGAGATTTGCTTCCCATCTCTTTGAGTTCACCGAACCGCTTCCCGAACGCCAAAAACAGCGAACCAAAAACAGTCACCAATAAGAACCAGGGGGAGATTTCAACTCCGGAGACCACGCCACCGGCAATGGCCCTAAGCAGAAAGCCCGACGCAATAGTAAGTACATCTAGTATTGGGATCTGTTTAAGGAGGTAAGTGTACAGAAGAGAATTAAACAGGTAGCCAAGCAGGACGGCGCTCGCCCTTGGCCCCAACGGAGTGGAAATAACGAGGGCCAAAAGTCCGACAAGCAACCCAACACACGCTGCCGTCCGTCGCGAGAGTTTTCCTGCCGCTACCGGACGAAATCGCTTTGTTGGATGCATGCAATCCAACGCTGCATCGTGGGCGTCATTTACCAAATAGGTAGATGCCGACGCAAGACAAAG
>JAYUVJ010000423.1:0-2202 GCA_043754155.1 Acidimicrobiia bacterium | reverse complement strand
GCTCGACTAACCATCATCGAGTTGATCCGTGCACTTAAGGATTTGATGGACGGTGGCGAAGTTGCTCCTGATCGTGCGGTGTGGAAGCAAGCGATCAGTGGTTGGCAAGAAAACTTCCCAGTTCACTATGACCCACACGTTCCCGGCGACGCCCTCAAGCCCCAGTTTGTGTTGGAGAAACTCCGCGATTCGTCGGACGAAGATTGTATTCTCGTATCGGGAGTAGGCCAGCACCAGATGTGGTCGTCGCAATACTGGAAGTTCAACCACCCCTACACCTGGGTGAACTCCGGCGGCCTCGGCACCATGGGCTTCAGTGTTCCTGCAGCGATCGGGGCCAAGGTTGGCGCGCCTGATAAACAAGTGTGGGCCATCGACGGTGACGGTTGCTTCCAGATGACCAACCAAGAGCTAACGACGGCTGCCATTGAGCGCATCCCGGTCAAGGTAGCCATCTTGAACAACTCGTATTTGGGCATGGTTCGCCAGTGGCAGGAGATGTTCTACGAAGAGCGTTATTCCGAAGTGTACCTATCACCTGAATTGCCTGATTTTGTGAAGCTCGCTGAGGCTATGGGTTGTGTTGGTATTCGCGTGGATTCGCCTGAAGAAGTGCAGCCGGCGATTGATAAGGCCAACTCGATCAATGACCGTCCGGTAGTTGTTGACTTCCGTACCGACGAAAACGAGAAGGTCTTCCCAATGATCCCGCCAGGAATTGGCAACGACGATGTTTCGGTTCACCCGTCCCAGGAATCCCGTCTCGCCGCCGACAAGTTGACTCGTATCGCCAACCGAAAGTGGTAGTGATTGCTGCGATCATCTGCGCGCTTACTGCCCTTGAACTGTCTGAACTCTTGAGAAAAAGAATCCTGAAATGACTGAACCTAAAGAACTCTCCCGTCCGCTTTACAAGCCAACGCATCACACGTTGAGTGTTTTGGTGGAAAACAAATTTGGTGTCCTGGCCCGCGTGACCACGTTGATAAGCCGCCGTGGCTACAACATCTTTTCACTGGCCGTCGCCCCTACCGAAGATGCCCTAGTTTCGCGTATCACCATCGTGGTCGATGCTGATTCGCAGCCCATGGAACAAATCGTGAAGCAGCTTGACAAGCTGATCAACGTTTTGGAAATCCGCGAACTTACGCCTGGAACCTCGGTTGAACGCGAGCTGTTGTTAATGACGGTTTCGGCTGATTCAACCAAGCGTGCAGAAATTGCCGAACTGGTGAACATCTTCGAGGCCAAGGTCGTAAACGTCGGTTTTGACGCCATGACCATTGCGCTCTCCGATCCCCCCGAGAAGCTCGATGATTTCGAAGACCTGATGCGCCCCTACGGCATTCTCGAAGTGCAACGAAGCGGCCGCTTAGCCCTTCCTCGTCTGCCTCGCAACCGCGGCGGTTCCGCCGAGGCCTAGCGCTCCTGCGGTTCTCGGTGGCTTCACACGGCCCCTCTAGGGCCGGCCAGGGTGTTCGATTTTCGGGCCTGTTCACGTAGCGTGAGCAGGCCTGAGTTCTGAACGGGAGTCTCGACAACGTCTTTCTGCTACTAAACCCCATTGACTGGTCTCCGACCAAATCCCGCGCTCAAATGCGAGCTGGGTAGTCGCCTTCGTGTGCGCTCGACGCAAGATCGGTTGCGGGTCCCAAACCGGGTTTGATGGATCTTGAGCGGGCGCCGCTCGCTGAGACCGTTAGCTCGACCGCGGTCGGCATAACAGCCAACAACCGACTGAATTGGCTCTAAATTGCCTGGTGTTGAAGGGGCTGGGTTTTTCGTTACAGCAGCTCGCTTTGATCGTCGATGAGCGTGTGTCGCCCGAGGAACTTCGCGGAATGTTGCGGCTGCGAAAAGCTGAGCTGATGGGCGACATGACACAAGCCCAGATGCGCTTCCAAATAGTGGAACGCATGATTGTCAATATCGAAAGTGAGAATGCTATGTCCACAGATAGTGCCTCGAATGTTGCCACCCGCAAACGAGTTGAGGCTTTCACGGCTGTTGAACTCTCAGCCGTTGCCGCAAACTTCTTTGATCCAAGCAGCATTGGCCCGGTTCTCGGTCCGCTCTATCCGCAACTGTTTGAACTGCTCGGAGCGGCGGGCCTTTCCGGAATCGCCCCGCCAATTGCCTATTACACCGATACTGAAAACGGAGAGGGTATCGTGGCTCACGCGGCGATAGCCGTCGACCGTT
>JAYUVJ010000422.1:0-9099 GCA_043754155.1 Acidimicrobiia bacterium | reverse complement strand
AGCCGTCGCCTGGCACTGTTCGAATCGTTCGGCATCACGCCAGCATTGGCCCGCCAAGGCGCGCACTTCGAATTCGTCACCAGCCTCCTCGACATCGCGGAACTGTCCACCAAATCCGCCACGCCGCTGGATGTTGTGGCCAGCATCTACCTAACTCTCGACGACCAACTTCGCATCGGCGAAATCCGCCGGCGCATCCTCGGCCTCCCCCGCGACGACCGATGGGACTCCCTAGCCCGAGCCTCCATGCGAGACGACCTCGCTGCCGAACACCTAGCCCTCACCTCATCCGTCCTCCAAACGTCCACTCCCAATCCCGCCACACCCACCGATCCAGTAACCAATTGGATCACCAGCCACGCCCCTGCAATTAGCCGCCACCTAGCCCTCGTAATCGAAACCGCCCAAACCACCACCAACCCCCTCGCATCCCTCTCCGTAGTCCTCCGCCAACTCCGCACCCTGGCGTGAACGAGTACAAAAATCGAAACGCCCCCACGTCGCAACTGGCTGCGTCAGACGTTGTGCTGCTTGAAGACGCATTGTCCCCTTTGGTAAATCATCTGATGATGAAGGGATGATCTGTATGATGAAAGTGATGACACGAGCGAAGATTCGGCGACGGTTGATCGTGAGCTCCTCGCTCGGGCTCATGCACTGACCGGCCTCACCAGCATTTCGGAGCTCCTTGATCCAGCGCTGGCTGCCTCGGTTGCAGAGGTACTTGAAGCTCGGTGGCACGCCGGTTACGAGTCAGCTCCAGCAGGCTTAAAGGGCTACGACATCGGCGAAGTCAATTACGGCGGGCTGGGCCTCGACTAACGGTTGATGTTCCGCACCGTGGAGAACTTTGGACTGCCGATGTACCGGGAGACAAGCGTCGACCAGTGCTCATTCTTACTCGTTCCTCGTTTCTCCAAAGACTCAACAACGTCACTGTCGCACCGGTTGTTACACGAGTCCGTGAGATCCCAACCGAAATAGTCGTTGACTCAAGCCACGGAATTGATCATCGGAGCGCCGTCAGTTTCGACAACATTTTGACCATTCCGCAAGGTCAGCTTCTCCAACGAATTGGCCAGCTCTCAGATCTTGAAATGATCGATGCGTGCGATGCGATTTCATTGGCACTCGGATGCGTCCACTCACCCGTTTGGTAAGTTCAACTTACCAAAAAGGCTCGTTTTGGTAAGCCGCCCGGCGTGTTTTATGGTTCGTGGTCGACGGCGGGGACGAGGCTGGCTTTGCGAGCACGGAGTGAAGCCTGATCGCCTCGGCCTAGCGAGCGCCACTGGTTGTTGACGAGCACCACGCTCAACCCGAGCAGCACCAACGCAATGCAGGCGCCAATTACGAAGGCCACGTCGATGCCCGAGTGATCCGCGACGGCACCCATCCAAACCACGCCAGTGCCGTAGGACGTGCCAACACAGGCAGCGAACAACGACGAAATACGTCCTCGCTCGGCGGGTGGGGAATCGCGGAGCACGACACTGTTCACGGCAAGAAATCCACAGATGAAACAACTCCCCAGCAAGGCAATAGACGCCATCGCCGTGATGGTGGTCGTCGCCCGGCTCAAGCCGAGAAGACCAACGGCCCCAAGCGCCAACGATCCCACCGCAACCCGAGGGCGACCGAACTGGCCCACCAGCCACGACAATGCCAGTGAACCAAGAAGACTCGAAAGCCCCATCGTGGACATCAACACCCCAACGCCTGAATTGCCGGTTTTGAGCTTCGATGCGGCAAAGTACGGGAGCAAACCAATGAACGGGGCGATCAGCAACTGCGCCAATATCGACCCAACAAACGCGAACAAACACGTCTTCGTTTGATAGAGGACCTTAAACCCTGTGCGCATACGAAGTAGAAATCCGTCGGCACCATCGGTAGCGTGGGGATAGAATGTGCGCTCAATAGAAAGCACCACCCAAAACAGCAACGCGAAACTCAGGGCATTCCCCAAGACCGACCAGGTGGGCCCGACCGCGGCCATGAGAGCTGCCGAAAAAATGGGCCCAACAATTCGCCCGGAATTCCACGAAATACTTCCAAGCGACGCAGCCGAGAGCAACTCGTCGGCAGGGACTAGTTCAGGAAGGATGGCCGAGACGACGGGATTGGCCATCGACCCAACCAGCCCTTGAGCAAGCACGATGCAGGTAAGCACCGTTGAACTCTGGCCGTGGGCAATAGCAAACGCCAGGCCCAAGGCCCCGATGGTTTGGCACAGCAAAATGACCAGAAACATCTTGCGACGTTCCAACCTATCGGCCAGCACTCCAGCAATCGGTGACGAAATCAGTTGCGGCGCAAACGTAACCGCCGACACCAAACCCGATTTGAGGGCACTACCGGTCCTTGAGGCAATGAGAGAACTCACGGTAATGAGCTGCATCCACGTGCCAATATCGGAAACGACAAACCCCATCCACATTCGCCGGTAATCTCGGTGACGAAGGACCCGCAGAGGATTCTTCGCCATGTTCACGGGGGCGGTAATTCGCTGCCCTTCGGCCTGGCTTGGTGTGCCTTTCCCTTGCCGTCGACCAAACATCAGGTGTCCATCTTAGGACAGCGCGCTCGTAGCCCTTAGTTACGCTGACCAACGGAAGTAAACGGTCTCGGTGCGTGCAGTTCAAGGTAGCAGTCACCCACGACAGAACTATGTGAACAGATGGATGGGCTCACCACCGGTTTCGGATCCATACGCATGCAAGTAACGATCGAGGAATGACTGTTGGTTGAGGACTCTGACAGACTGAACGGATGCATGGTGTGACTGAAATTTGCCCTGAATGCCAATTTGATCCGACGTCGGTTCTCGACAGCGAGATGGCCGATCTTTTCGCGAAGTTCGCCAAACGCTATCCAATACCGCTGACCCGCCTGCTACCCTCAGACAATCCGGCGATTCTCACCACACGACTCGAGCCCACAACCTGGTCGGCTCAGGAATACGTCGGCCATACGGCACAGTGTTTCGAAGAGACCGCAAACTGGATTACTACCCTTCAAGGCGGGGGCGACGCAAAGTTCACTGGGTCCGACGTGGATGCTGCAGTTCTGGAGGCGGTATTCAACGACAAACCCGCAGCAGAAATTGCACAGCGGGTTGCCGCTTCAGCCACCGAAGTCTCGGAGTTATTACGCACGCTTAGTACTGAGGACTTCACCCGTGAGGTCAGCTTCGGCGAATGGAACGTCCCATTCCGGATGCTCCTCGTCGCCCAGATCCATGAAGGTCACCACCACCTCCTCGACGTCGGCCGAGTGCTTCGCACTGCACGAACTCATCCCACCCGCGAGTAACCACTGGCCTTCCTGTCGGCGCTTCCTAACCCTGCTAAGAGATCGTCGGCAGGGCTCATGCAGGTGCCGCTATATCGGGTACGGTCTGAGGATGGAAGTTCGACTCACCCGATCCGAAAAGCTCAACGCAGCGCCCTACGCGGACATGGCAATTGTTGGACATACGCCGCACGGCTTCACGCTGGAATTCGTCGCCATTGAACCGCTCATGGCCGGCGAAGACGGAACCGTGCAAGGCACTGTCGTAGCCCGAGTGAAACTCCCACCTTCGGTGATCTTCCAAATCGCGTCGGCCATCGCCGAAAATGTTGATCTTTACGAGAAGCAATTCGGACCGATCACCGCACGCCCACGATCAGATTCATAGACGAACCAATAGACCGATCTAGGAGCGGCGGCAATCAGACATTGTGTGAAGGATCTTGTCATACGTCTCGTTCGGCGGCTTCACGTAAATTCGTCGGCCACTCCGCAGCCTTGGGAACGCGACGCTGAAAGATAGCCCACCGCACTTTTACTGAATTTGACGCGGATTTCCGCATGGAGCAACGGTATCAAACATACGTTCGAACGACAAACCCTGCTCTACTGGCCGAACATCATGAGCCATTGCTCTTTCGTCTTTGGTCGGTAGACAAAGTTGGTTTGGCAGACGTGACCCATAGGAGAATATGGATCCTCTGAGTACTTATGACCGGGATACACAATCGTGTCAGTTGGGAGCTTCGAGAGTTGCGTGAGCGATTCGTACATTTGCTCTGGCGACGAACCAGGAAAGTCGGTTCGTCCGCAACCATCGAGGAACAGCGTGTCACCCGAAACGAGACAACCGTTTACGAGAAAACACTGCGAACCCGGCGTATGCCCGGGAGTATGCACAAACGTGATGTCGAAGGCACCTACCGACAGAACATCGCCACCGGAATGGGTAATGAGATCGCCGTCACCAAGCCCGGTTACCTTCTTCACGAATTCAGCTTCATCGCGCTGCACATGCAACTTCAACGGCACACGCTCCATCAAGCTGGCCACGCCTTCGAGTTTGTAGCCCATCATCGAGCCGCCCAGATGATCAGCGTGATAGTGCGTTCCTAGGGCCCCGGTGATGTTCATACCGTCGGCTTCAGCAATGTCAACCAAATCGTTCACTGCGTAGGCCGGATCGATCACCACACATTCGCTGGTGGCACGATCCCCGACCAGGTAGACAAAATTGACCATCTGCGTGGCCATGGAATCCCCGACCGCAAAATCACGCCCCGAAAGCAGCTGACGGAAATAGAAGCGATCGGTCTCGGTTGAATAGGCCATGGCTCCATCGTAAGTTCCCCCGACAGGTTGTACGAATGCGAAGTACAGATAACCCGTGAACTGGCCTAGTAGTGGATCGGGCCGGGCGATCCGCCGCCGCACACGATGGCGTCGCCGTTGATGGCGAGGCTGAGCGGCGAGGCCAAAAAGGCGACGACCACGGCAATGTCGTCGGCGTCGATCATGGAACGAATCGAATTACCTTTCACAATGCGCTCTTCGATGGATGCCAACAAGGCTCGGTCATCGGCGTCGACGGCTTCATCCAGCGACCGGGTACGGGTGAGTCCGGGATGTACGCAGGTGACATTGATGCCGCTCGGCCCAAGTTCGTCGGCCAAGTTTTTGGTCAGCGCAGCCACGGCGACATTGCGTATAGATCCGATCGTTGAACCACTGCTCCGTGCGGCCAATCCCGCAATGTTCACAATTCGTCCCCACCCCGCTTCGGCCATCGTGGGTGCTACGGCTTGCGCGGCAAACAAATAGCCAAGTACTTTCACGTCGATCTCGGTGATCAGCTTGTCGCGGGTGATGTCGGCAAGTGCGGGAGGTTTTGCTCGGCCCGCGGCGGTCGCGGCGTTGTTTACCAAAATCGAGATCGGGCCCAGTGCGCTAGTTGCCTCGGCCACCATGCGCTGCACATCGGCTTCGGATCCCATATCGGCAACGACACCAACCACCTTGCCACTCGAGCCTGCTTTGGCACTCAATTCTTCGGCGGTCGATCTCACCCTCGCCTGGTCACGAGCCACGATCACTACGTTGGCTCCCTCAGCGGATAACCGGCCGGCAATCGCTCTACCAATCCCTCGGCTTCCACCCGTCACCAGCGCGGTCTTGCCTGTCAATTTCAAATCCATCCATGCACAGTACCGGCGATCCGCAAAAAGCGACTTTTCCGCTACCGAAGCGCAATTCTCAAGTCTTGGCCTTTCCCGCTTTGGATTTGTCCTCCTTGGATTTGTCCTCCTTGGATTCGCCTTCCTTGAATTGTCTTCTTGGCTGAAATACTTCGAAGTGGCGGCGGTAGTACGTGGGTGTTTGCCGCACGATCAGCATGGCGCGATGCACGAAGGAAATCGGCTTAGTACGGCGCAACATGACTGCGAGACTGATTCCTATGAATGCAACAAATCGTGTGATCGGGCTTATCGGGGGCATGTCATGGGTGTCGACGGCGCACTACTACGAGATGCTTAACACCGGCGTTGCCACCCAACTAGGCGGTGATCACTGCGCTCGTTTGGTGCTGTGGCAAACCGATTTTGACTCCCTCACCAACCTGCAACGTGGCGGACGGTGGGACGAAGCTGGAGAAGTGCTGGCAGAGGGTGCTCGTAGCCTCGTGGCCGCTGGTGCAGAACTCGTTGCCATCTTGGCCAACACCATGCACTTGGTGGCGCCGCAAGTTGTTGCTGCTGCATCACCGGCACCTTTGGTACACATCGTTGAGGCCGTACGAGACGAATGCCTTCGCCGCGGCATTATTAAGCTTGGTTTGCTGGGCACGGCATACACCATGGAATCGCCCGATTTGTTTCCGTCGATCCTCACCCCTGCCGGTATCGAACTGCTCATTCCGAATACTGAAGATCGGGCTGAAATCCAGCGTCACACTTACGACGAATTGATCCTCAATCGCGTAACTCCAGAGGCCAAATTGCAGTTCACGTCGGCATCGAATGACATGATCCAGCGCGGCGCACAGGCGATCGTTCTCGCCTGTACCGAACATGGCATGGTGCTTGCCGACGGCGACCTTTCGGTACCTATTGTCGATTCCACCGCAATTCACGTGCAAGCCATCCTCGCTGCCGCACTTCACACGTAGCCACTCTACGGTTGGCCAAGACGTGCGTCGAGATTGGGCAACGAGCATTCGTCGGGCGAGTGGCCATGGACCATCCCGATGGCATGCCTCCGTGGTACCGCGATGCTGACGCCGTTGCCGCAGTGCGCACATGCCGTGACCGCTTCACGGATGTTGGAAGATGGGGTAGCGGCTGAATATGTAGCCAGCGATCGAGGAGTTCCCGGTTCTCGAATCGACACCGTAGCCGCATTTCATCTCGCAACCAAGGGTGGTGCGGACTTGCTGGGAATACCGTGCCGATTGCTAGCGACGGAGCACCAATTTGATGCCTTCGTAGTCGATATTGGCCGACAGCAATCATCTCTACGCATATGGATTGAACTTGATGATGACGCGCGAGTGTTTGAAAAGATTGTCCGGCTCGCTTCGCCGACCGATATCACTTCTGTTTGGGTATCGGGCCAGCAGGTGAGCGGGTCCAGCTTGTGAGATTGCGGTGCACAAAGCGGTCACCGAACGATCAGCAATCGATCCTCGCTTGTCCAAAAGACTGTAGGCGGATCGGTTAGCCAGGTGGCAAGCGAAAGGGGTTGCCGAATCCCAGCAATCCCGTCGCGGGTAACGGACGACCTCGGCCTCAGCTCAATTTCGCGTATCGACCGCAGCTCGGCGAGCACATCGGCCCCAAACCCGGCTTCAGATCGAGGTCTCGGCGAGCCGGAAGCCCATGGCGAAGTGTTGCGAGGGATACCATCCGTGTCGGCGTTGACAACGGGCGAGGTCACCGTGCCGGGCGTAACTGCCGCCCCGAGCCACCCGGTAGTTCTCACCGTGAAGGCCAACGAGATCGTCATGCACGACCGCAGCACCCGGGTATGGGCGGTACGGATCAGAAACATACTCCTCTACATTGCCCCCCATGTCCGCTACGCCAAAGGGTGAATCTCCTTCAACGTAGATACCAACAGGTGTCGTGGTTAATGGACCATTCTCAGCCGTGTTCGCTCGCTGTGAGTCCCACGATTCACCCCACGGGAACTGTCGGCCGTCACCCCCGGTTGCCGCGTATTCCCATTCAACTTCAGTGGGCAAACGGAACGTCCGGCCTGTTTTTTCAGATAACCAGCGCGCATAACAATCCGCAGCGTCGGGGGACAGGGCGTAAACCGGCTGGTTCGAGGCAGCGATCGGGTACACGCCATGAGCCCAACACGTCGGGCGCTCCGCGGATGGATCATCGAGGACGAAACGAAGATACTCAGCGTTGGTTACTAGATACCGGGCGATTCTGAAAGCCTGCACACTTACAGTATGTCTCGGAATTTCCTTCATGATCCAGGCCTTCTGCACGCCCAGGAACGACCACTGTGCGGTAACTTCGTCGGCCATTGCTTCACTGATTCCAATGGGCACTTCGGCTGATGCAATATCGATCATGGCGGGTGACCCGGGATCGATTCGCGGATCACCAAGTAGCGCAAGCACGAGCCCCGCTGCATGTCGTTCCAACAATGTTGCAAGCGGGTTTTCCACTAAGTCAACGAGCTCACGGACCGAAAACTGGGTAACCAAGCGAAGCGAGCCTTGAAGTGCTTCGAGATGCCCGCCCGACAGGGCTAGATCGGCTTCGGGCTCGGGGGGAGCAATCGTCGGCGGCGGAACAAACGGGGCGGTCACTGAACGATCCTACCGAGCCCTGTACCTAACGCCGCGTCGGACACTGCATCTGACACTGCATCTGACACTGCATCTGTCCCCACGTCTAAACCCGCTTCTCACACTTTTCTGACCCGGTTCTTACACTGTTCTGACAGGAACATGGCGACGCGGTTCGCAGGAATGGGAAACTCTTTTCATGTCAGAGCAGAGGATCGATGCAAAGAACGGGCTCAGTGATAGTGAGATTGCCGAGCTTCCCCCAGAGACATCCGGTGGTTTGACGTTCCATCTTCCGATGGAACTGGTCGCACTTCGTGACGCGGGTGCATCGCCCGAAACGATCGATCAACGCAAAAACGATCGGCTTCGTGACGCCCAGGTTGAGGGGTTGGCTGATCCGCCGCTCTACCGCTGGGCCGTTGGTCGCTATGGCGAAACGGCACAGCGTTTGATTGCCGGCAACGATCCAGCGGCTGTTCGCGCCATCGAACCGCTGGCCGAAGGTCTCGCCGGAGCGGCTTTTCATGGACTGATTAGACTTGGCTATGGGGCATGGCAGCACGATGCGTCGGAAGTGGCACGGGGTCTTGGTTACCTGCGAACGCGCCGCCAAGTTCTTGCGTCACCGTTGAGGATCCCAGATATCGCTGAACAAGGGCCTGAAACTCCCGAAACCTTGGACACCGATAAGGCCCTCAGAGGCGACCTCCCCGGTCCACATGAACGCGAGGGTGTAACCGTATTTGATCTCCTTAACCTCGCCGCCGGTGCCGGAGCGTGTTGTGCACCAAGAGCCAACCAGGCTGACACCCCGCGTGCGCTTGCTCTTGCCGCCATGGCATTGGTACGCAGAAACCCATCGTCGTTTGTCGCAGTCCACGCGGCCACAAGTTTTCATGCGCTGTGTGAAGTAGAGCTGTTGTTGTCGGGAGTTGCACCTGCCCCAAACGAGACCCCGGGCACGAGCACAAACCAATGGTGGAGCGCCTATGCAGTTG
>JAYUVJ010000421.1:0-6084 GCA_043754155.1 Acidimicrobiia bacterium | reverse complement strand
CGGAGAGTTATTACACGAAGCTTCCAAGCGACTTTGCTGTCCCGGCAAACGGCAAACGAGTTGTGCACTTTGACGCATCAGGCGTACTAAATCACTTTCCCGTGAACAAGTTCAGCTTGTACTACACCGACAAGAACGCACTCGACGTGACCGTCGTGGTCAGCGCGCAGGGTGCAGCCGTGCAAACGACCAAGCTCCAAAAAGATGCGGGCGGCGCGGAAGCAGCTGACTGACCTTTGCGCATAACATGCCAATCTCATGCCATGGCCGGTACTGTTTCATCCGTGGAAACGACCTCTCGAATCCTTATCGTCGAAGACGATGAACGGATCGGTGCCTCGCTCGAACGCGCCTTAAACGGCACCGGCTACGCCACAACGTGGACGCAAACCGGTGTTGGCGCGATTAAAGCAGTAACCGAGTCATCAGTTAGCGGAAAATCGTTCCATCTGGTGCTTCTCGATCTTGGCCTACCTGATCTTGATGGTCTCGACGTTTGTCGTCGCGTCGTTACGCTAGATCCTTCGGTGCCGGTGATCATGCTAACGGCTCGCGACGAAGAAATCGATATGGTCGTTGGGCTCGATTCGGGCGCGGTTGACTACATCACCAAACCGTTCAGCCTCGCCCCGCTACTCGCTCGAATTCGCGCACAACTTCGCCGACGCGACGAAGGTAGTGCAACACTCCATGGATCATCTCGATCATTACATGTAGGTGCGCTTATGATCGATCAACGGTCGCGCACCGTGGTGCTCCACGGAAGGGAAGTTCCATTGCGGGCTAAGGAGTTCGAGCTTCTCGCACGACTAGCCGCGGATGTCGGCGCTGTAGTTACACGCGAGCAACTCATGAGCGACGTTTGGGACGAGCACTGGTTTGGCTCAACCAAGACTCTTGATTTTCACATCGCCGCGTTACGCGCTCGCCTTGATGACAAATTGAACGGTCCCTCGATGATCACCACCATTCGAGGCGTAGGGTTCAAACTTGATTCCGCACCGGGTAATGATCCCTCATTACCTGCGGCTCCATGACATTTCCAGTCGCATGAGTCAAACACGTGACAGTCCAAACACATGACAGTTCCAAACACATGACAGTCCAGACACATGACAGTTCCAAACACATGACAATCCAACGCAAAGTTCTCACGGCCATCATGACGGTGACGACGATCGTCGTGCTGTTGTTTGCGGTACCGCTCGGAATAGTTTTGGAACGGCTGCTTGATGATCGCGCGATCGCCTCACTCGAACACCGTGCAGACGTCGCGGCGAGGTCGATCGATCTGACCGACCCGGCGGACAAACCAGAGCCCACAGAACTTTCGTCTACGGATTACCGTTCTGCGTTGTATAGCCCAGCGGGCGTTCGGACTTTTGGGGTCGGGCCACCTTCGTTGGAATCTAGGTTGCGATCATCACCAACCGGATCCCGAAGCACCATCGAATCGGGCCACGATCTAGTCACTTCCGTTCGGGTGATGAGCGGTGAAAAAACCCTTGGCTACGTTCGCGTGGCCCGCGACCAACGAACTCTCGATCGAGCCATAACCCTGGCAATGGCAGCTCTAGCCGCCACCGCGTTGGTAGTGCTGTGTATCGGCTTCGTTCTGGGTCGCCGACTTTCCAAGAAGATAGGTCGAAGCGCGCTACTGCTCAGCGCTGCCGCGACCCGTCTCGGTGACGGAGACTTCACCAGCGTATTCACGGCAACAGGTGTAATTGAATTCGACAGCGTCGGCGCGGCCCTTACAACCACTTCGAAAAAGATTGGTGATTTGATCGACCGGGAGCAAGCCTTTACAGCTGACGCGTCGCACCAACTTCGGACTCCGATTACGGCACTGAAAACGGCACTTGAGACCGAGATCGCATTCCCTCGAACGCAGCGAGTTGACATTCTTCACGAAGCGATAAGCGAGGTCGATCGGCTTCAAAGTACTGTCACCGATCTACTCGCACTCGCACGAGCGGAGCAACAGGGGAGTCGGGAGTTCGACGTGTACAACGTGTCGCGTGCAGCGGCAACTCACTGGAATGTCGATGCCCAACGCCAAGGCCGACGAGTCGTAAGCACCGACTACAGCAAGAACGCGTTCGCACTTGGAAACCCAGGCCTCCTCCGTCAAGCGCTCGATGCAGTGCTTGAGAACTCCCTAACGCACGGCCTCGGTGCTGTCACCATCACTGTCTCGTCCGACGATCACGCCGTGACACTCACCGTCTCCGACGAAGGCCCAGGATTTCAGTGGACTGATTCGCAAAGCAAACCAAACTTTGGGCTTGGCTTACCGCTAGTGCAGCGCCTTGTTCGAGCCCAAGGGGGAAGGCTCGTCATCGGATACGCACACGGTGAACCTCAAGTGCAGTTGCTACTCCGAATTGCTCCTAGTTCGGTAACCGACGCGCAGGAGTCGAGCAGAAAAGACTAGGCGCCTACGTAGGCCGCGAGGTGTTCGCCAGTAAGGGTGGAGCGCGTGGCGATCAGGTCCTCCGGTGTGCCCTCAAAAACAACTTGGCCTCCGTGGTGACCCGCCCCTGGGCCCAGGTCGATGATCCAATCGGCATGAGCCATCACGGCCTGGTGGTGCTCGATCACGACGACCGATTTACCGGAGTCAACGAGCCTATCCAGTAAGCCAAGTAACTGCTGGACGTCAGCAAGGTGCAACCCAGCAGTAGGTTCATCGAGGACATAAATGTCGCCCTTCTCCGCCATGGCCGTGGCCAGCTTGAGCCGTTGTCGTTCACCCCCCGACAGTGTGGTGAGCGGTTGGCCGAGGCTGAGGTAACCAAGGCCAACGTCGACCAGCCGCTCGAGAATGGCTCCTGCGGCAAGGGTTTGGGCTTCACCGGTGCTGAAGAATTCTGCGGCCTCGGTTACCGACATAGCGAGGACTTCGCTGATATCGCGCCCACCAAGTTTGTAGTTCAGCACCGAAGCCTCAAATCGTTTGCCCTCGCACTCCTCGCACCTTGTCGCGACGCCGGCCATCATGGCCAAATCGGTGTAGATCACGCCCGCGCCGTTGCAGTTAGGGCAGGCGCCTTCGGAGTTCGAGCTGAATAGGGCGGGCTTGACATTGTTGGCTTTGGCGAAGGCTTTGCGGATGGGCTCGAGTAGCCCGGTGTAGGTCGCCGGGTTGCTGCGCCTAGATCCTCGAATCGCGCCCTGATCGATCGCCACCACTCCGTTACGCGGCGATACCGAGCCGTGAATCAGCGAGCTTTTCCCGGAACCCGCGACGCCGGTAACGACGACCAGAACGCCGAACGGAATGTCAACGTTGACCTTGCGAAGGTTGTGGGAACTGGCGCCGCGAACTTCGAGTTTCCCGTTAGCTTTCCGAACGGTTTTCTTGAGCGCAGCGCGGTCGTCGAGGTGGTGCCCCGTAAGCGTGTCGCTTGCCCGTAGCCCTTCGATGGTGCCCTCGAAGCAAACCCTGCCGCCGCCTTTACCCGCGCCGGGTCCCAAGTCGACGACGTGGTCGGCAATAGCAATCATCTCGGGTTTGTGTTCTACGACAAGCACGGTGTTGCCCTTATCGCGAAGGCGAAGCAATAGACCGTTCATGCGCGAAATGTCATGCGGATGCAGGCCGATGGTGGGCTCGTCGAACACGTAGGTGATGTCAGTGAGTGATGAACCGAGGTGACGGATCATCTTGGTGCGTTGGGATTCTCCACCCGACAGTGTTCCGGTCGGCCGATCAAGGGAGAGATAGCCGAGACCGATTTCAGCAAACGAGTCGAGCGTGTGCTGAAGCTTTTCCAACAATGGAGTCACAGTTGGTTCCTTGAGCTGACGTAACCAATCTGCCAGGTCGCTAATTTGCATGGCGCATGCATCCGCGATGTTGATCTTGTTGATCGTCGAAGATCGAGCGGCCTCGTTCAGCCGGGTGCCATGGCAGTCTGGGCAGGTGGTGAAGGTGATGACCCGCTCTACGAACGCCCGGATGTGCGGTTGCATCGAATCGATGTCTTTGGACAACATGGACTTTTGAATCTTTGGAATCACGCCTTCATAGGTAAGGTTGATGCCGTCGACCTTGATTTTGGTTGGCTCTTTATAGAGGAGGTCGTGAAGCTCTTTCTTTGTGAACTTATGAATTGGTTTGTTGGGATCGAAATAGCCGCAGCCGCTGAAGATCCGACCAAACCAACCGTCCATGCTGTAACCGGGAATGATAAGTGCACCTTCATTCAGCGATTTCGTGTCGTCGTAGAGTTGGGTGAGGTCGAAATCGGTCACCGATCCCATGCCCTCGCAGCGAGAACACATCCCACCGGCTCTGCTGAACGTACGCTTCTCGACCTTCTTTTCACCTCCCTTTTCGATAGTGATCGCACCAGTTCCGCTAACCGTTGCAGTGTTGAACGAAAACGCGTTGGGTCCGCCGATATGAGGTTTGCCGAGCCGACTGAAAAGTATCCGAAGCATGGCGTTTGCGTCGGTTGCGGTGCCGACCGTGGAGCGGGAGTTTGCGCCCATTCGCTCCTGGTCGACGATGATTGCTGTTGTGAGGCCTTCGAGCACGTCAACGTCAGGCCGGGCCAGCGTGGGCATGAACCCTTGCACGAAGGCGCTGTAAGTTTCATTGATCATTCGTTGCGATTCTGCAGCTATGGTGCCGAATACCAGCGAGCTTTTTCCTGAGCCGGAAACTCCCGTAAATACCGTCAGCCGACGTTTCGGTAGTTGCACGCTTATGTCGTGAAGGTTGTTTACGCGGGCGCCCTGTACCCGGATGACATCGTGCCTGTCCGCTACACGCGGGGAAAACACATCGGCGTTTTTTTCTTTTCCTTTACTCATAGTGTCACCGTATCTTTGTGGATCGTCCCCGGTATTTTCGCTCGGGTCTGAGGCGCTTCACTAGAGCCTACGAGACTCTTTTGAACTTCACAGATCGAAATGCTTCGTTCTCGGGAGAAAAATCGAATTTCATACTGTAAGCGTGCCTATCGTGTTGAAAATGGTGGTGCGATATCGACCGTCAAGACGCGGACGGGCGCCGAGCCGTCGTGGCTAGGGAATCAGCGGCTCTTTGGGCAGGCCAAGGATTGATTCGCCGAGAATATTGCGCTGGATCTCAGAGGTGCCGGCATAGACCGTGCCGCTCCGGGCGTTCAGGAGAAACACATCGATCCATGAGTTCGACGAATTGATCGCGCCAGGCTCATCGGTTCGAAAGGCTTTGTAAGGCCGACGACCTTCGCGAACTAGGGCGTCGGCGCCCAAGATCTGCATAGCCAAGTTGACAGCTTCTTGGTGATACTCGCTCCAGAACAGCTTCGAGATTGAAGCCTCAGGGCCAAGCACGCCGTCACGAAGGTATTGAGTCAAGATGCGCAAACCCAGGAAACGCATGGTCTCCACCTTCATGTAGCACCACGAAAGCCGGTCTCGAATCACGGGGTCTTTGTCGAGCCCACGGTCACGAGCGAGGGCAATGATCCGATCAAGTTCCGCTCGGAAAAAGATGGGGTTCGTCGCCGCCTCCTCGCCACGCTCGTGACCGAGCAGACTGTTGGCGACGGTCCATCCTTTGTTGACTTCGCCAATCACGTTTTCAATTGGTATGCGCGCATCGGTAAAGAACACCTCACAGAATTCTGCTTCTCCGGTGAGGGTTTTAATGGCTCGGACTTCAACGCCCGGTGTGTCGATGGGGCACAGGAGGAAGGTGATGCCACGGTGTTTTGCCGCATCGGGATCGGTTCGAGCCAGGAGAAAGATCCCTGTTCCTTCAAGTCCGCGTGACGTCCAAATCTTTTGACCGTTGACCACCCATTCGTCGCCTTCACGCTCGGCGCGAATCTTGAGTCCGGCAAGATCAGAACCGGCTTCGGGCTCGGAGTATCCCTGCACCCAAACTTCGTCGCCGGAAATGATGCCGGGCATATACCGACGCTTTTGTTTTTCGGTGCCCCACTTGAGCATGGTGTTGCCGAGCATCTTCACGCTCGTGGTGTCGACCGATCGCCCGAGCGGCACACGAGCAAACGCCATTTCTTGCGCCAGCACTACCTGTTCAAGTTTAGTGCGGCCACCACCGCCATACTCTTTAGGCCA
>JAYUVJ010000420.1:0-2124 GCA_043754155.1 Acidimicrobiia bacterium | reverse complement strand
TCCTTCAACCAGGAGCTGGTGTTCCGAGTGCGCGTCTGGATTCATACAAGTTCTTCGTAACCAAAGTCATCTTGGATGTTGGATGGGTTCAGGCAGGTTTCCAGCCTTGTTCGTGCAAGCTCAGGGCTTGTTCGTGCAAGTTCAAGGCAAATTCTTGGACACGAGTACTGTAATTGACGCGAAGATCAGCGCACAGATGATCGCCGTACTCAGGACCCACGGATAAAGGCGACGCTGCGTTCGGAACATTTCCGCTACTGCGATAATTCCGGCCAAACAACTCGCGATTGGAAGGATGAAAGCTGGCTTTAAGAACCAAGCGCAGAGGACAAAGACAAGGCAAGTGAGAGCCTCAAGGGCAGGATAGCGAATCGGGATCGGGAGGGTGCATGCACGGCACTTTCCTCGGAGCACGAACCACGAGACGATGGGGATGTTGTCGAACCAGGCCACTTCAGTTCCGCAGCGTGGGCAGGCTGAGCCGGGTTGCACGATAGACGTGCCGTGAGGAATTCTCGAAGTGACGACGGTTAGAAACGAGCCGATGCAAGCGCCAAGAAGACCTGCACCAATAGTCAGAAGCAGGTGCGGGGACACGTTTTGAGAGTAGTGCCTGTTGGAAGAATCAGAGGGCGTTGATCGCTGACAATTCCCCTTCGTGCTGAGCCTCAGGCTTGAAACTGCCTCGCTTTTCTACTCTCGCTGAGATGACAACAAGATTCCCTCCGAAGGGTCGGCGCGCAAAGCTACGGGCGCTTAGTATTGGAGAATGACGGTTACTGCAGATCTTGAAGCTTGGATCAACGTGTTGTGGGCCCGAAAGGGCACCGACCTCCACCTGTCAGATGCCTCACCACCGTTGATTCGTTCCAGTAGTGCCCTAGAAAGAATTCCTGAGACACCAACGCTGACAAGCGCAGATATCGAAGTTGTAGTTATGGCGCTCCTCGACGAACCACAGAAGGTTTGGTTGGCGGAGCATCGGGAGGTCGATTTCGCGTTCAGTTGGGGCGGGAGGGCCCGTATGCGCGCCAACGCCTTTTACCAGCGAGGAAACCTCTCGTTGGCGTTACGCATCATTCCCGAGATAATTCCCGATTTTGACACCATTGGTATGCCGCCAGCGGTGCGAGAACTGGCTCGTTTGCCACAGGGTTTGGTGTTGTTTACCGGACCAACTGGATCGGGCAAATCTACATCAATGGCTTCGTTGATTGATTGGGTCAATGCCAATCGGGCGTGTCATGTGCTTACCATTGAGGATCCTATTGAGTATGTGCATCATCACAAACGTTCGATTGTGAATCAGCGTGAAATTGGTTCCGATGCACAAAGCTGGGAACGTTCTCTTCGCTCGGCATTGCGTGAAGATCCCGATGTGATCCTGGTGGGCGAAATGCGCGATGTTGACTCGATCGCCATAACGCTGACGTTGGCTGAAACCGGGCACTTAGTGTTCTCAACTCTGCATACTAACGATGCGTCGCAGGCCCTTGATCGTATTGTTGATGTGTTTCCTGGCGAGCGCCAAGCCCAGATTCGTATGCAGCTAGCCGGTTCCTTGTCGGCCGTGGTGGCACAACGTTTGGTTCCCCGAATTGGAGGTGGGCTGGTATCGGCCTATGAAGTCCTTGTGGCCAATAATGCGGTGCGTAATTTGGTTCGTGAGGGCAAAACTCGTCAAATTCGAAACGTGATTGCCACGGGTCAACAAGACGGAATGATGACACTTGAAGCAAGTCTCAACAAGCTCGTCGCCGCTGGAACGATTAGCTACGAAGACGCTACTCAGCGCGCCATTTTTCCGCTCGAAATTGAACGTCCGGCTGAGGCACACCGCCGGTTTGGTCGCTAGAAACACCGGCCCGAAAAAATGGGCTCGGGTGGCCGATCGCTCGACCACCCGAATGCCCATTGATTTTCTCTTTGGCATGCTCGCTTTGGCATGCACGCTTCGACGGGCACGCTTCGATGTGCACGCTTGATCAGGTCATCCATCGCTGGCGACCTGACCCTTTGGCGTAGTTGCACCAAGTTTTGGCTACGGCGTGAATTTGCTCACGTAGGGGTCGGTGTTACCAAATTGCGAACCACACACAGCGAGTGGGGCGGGCTTCACCGATG
>JAYUVJ010000419.1:0-2401 GCA_043754155.1 Acidimicrobiia bacterium | reverse complement strand
CAAAAAAGCCGGCGCGATTTATCGCCCTTGTCGGCGATGCGGAACTGGATGAGGGCAATGTTTGGGAGGCAATCACCGATCCGTCGCTGCAAGGGCTTGGCAACGTGATGTGGATCGTGGATGCAAATCGTCAAAGCTTGGATCGTGTGATTCCTGGGATGAAAATCAAGAAACTCGCCGAGTTTTTTGCCGACGCCGGTTGGCACGTTGTGGAAGCCAAATACGGCCGCAGATTGGAAGCGGCCTTCGCTCAACCGGGCGGCACTTCATTGCGCAAGTACATCGACGAAATGTCCAACGAGCGCTACCAAAGTCTGTTCGCGCTGCAGGGATCGGATTTGCGGGCCAAGTTTTTGGAAGACGCCCCGAAAGCCGTGCACAAGTTCATGGCCGAAGTTTCAGACGACGACATCGCGCCTTTGGAGCAAAACTTGGGCGGCCACGACCTGTCGCTGTTGCTCGACTGCTACCGCCAATGCGATTCGGAAACCGATCGCCCAAGCGTTGTCTTTGCCTACACCGTAAAAGGTTGGGGACTTCCGATTGCCGGCGATCCACTTAACCACGCCGCATTGTTGACGGCCAATCAGATCGACAAGTTTCGCTCTCGGCTGGGACTTACCGTCGAAAGCGAGTTTGATCGCTTTATTCCCGGAAGCGTTGAGGATCGGATCTGTCGAAAAGTTGGTGACGACATTAATAATCAGCCAACTCCTCCCCGGCCGGAACTTCCAATCCCGAACGAGGTCGGCCTGGCCGTTGGCGCCAAACCAATGTCTACTCAAGAAGTATTTGGTCGTTTACTCACCGGGCTGGGGGCCATTGACGGTGTCGGGGAGCGAATAGTTACGACCTCGCCGGATGTGAGCGTGAGCACAAATCTCGGAGGATGGATCAATAAGTTCGGAGTGTTTCACTCGCAAACTCAACCCGATTATCTAGGCGAGGATCGACTACTTCGATGGCAGGAAGGTCCACAGGGGCGTCACATCGAACTCGGCATCAGCGAAATGAATTTGTTTCTCACCTTGCACGCCTTTGGACTTGGGCACGAATTACACGGCGAGCATCTCCTACCAATCGGAACGCTGTACGACCCATTTGTATGCCGCGGTTTAGACGCGCTCATCTATGCGCTGTACAACGGGGCGCGTTTCATCGTGGTTGGAACACCGGCGGGAATCACTCTTGCTCCTGAAGGCGGCGCCCATCAAAGCACGATCACCGCCTCGATTGGGATGGAACTTCCAAACATCACCTACGCCGAACCGTGTTACGCACGCGCCCTCGACTGGTTGATGTGTGACGGATTAAAGCGGCTCGGGTCGGCAGACGGCGACAGTTTGTATCTGCGTCTCTCCACACGACCCATCGACCAGTCACCATTTGAGCAACTTGTGGCCAAACGTGGTCGAGACGCATTGCGCGCCGACGTATTGAACGGTGGCTACCGATTGCTCGAGCCCGAGACCGAGGCCGATGTCATCATCGCCGCCACGGGGCCTGTGGCACCCGAGGCGATTGCCGCCGCCGAACTTCTTGCCGTTGAAGGAGTGAGCGCCCTCGTTTTGGATCTCACTTCACCCGATCGGCTGTATCGACAATGGCGCGGTGGCCTGCGCCAGGCAGCTCGCACCGGCACGACATCTGCCGAACTCCATCATCTCTCTTTGCTTATAGAGCCGCACGAGCGGCAATTGCCGATTGTCACTTTGCACGACGCCGCCAGCCACACCTTGGCCTGGCTCGGATCGGTCTATGGAACGAGGGTGGTGCCAGTGGGTGTAGATGAATTCGGTCAATCCGGCACGATTGCAGAGCTTTACGAGGTATTTGATTTGCTACCCGAGCAGATTGTGAATGCGACTCTGGTTGCGTTGTCCTAACATTGGATCATGGCCATCACCGAGCAAGTTCGAACCACAGTTCCAACCATCGACGGCATTGAGCTAACACCAAAGGAAGTCGCCAAGCTCGCGCCTCCTTCATTTGCCACCGTTGAAGACGAACGACTGCACCGCAAGCAACAGCTTGCCGCGGCGCTGCGGATCTTTGGTCGTCTCGGTTTTGGCGAAGGCGTGGCGGGACACATCACGGCTCGCGACCCCGAATACCCCGACCACTTTTGGGTCAACCCGTTTGGCAAAAGTTTCCGTTTGATGAAAGTCAGCGACCTCATCTGCGTCAACCATCATGGCGATGTCGTGTATGGCAATCAGCCGGTGAACCGGGCCGCATTTGTGCTTCATGCGGCGATCCACAAGGCGCGACCGGATGTCATTGCCGCCGCTCACGCTCACTCTGTGTACGGCAAAGCGTGGTCAACACTTGGACGAAAACTTGATCCGATCACGCAAGACTCTTGTGCGTTTTACGAAGACCATGTGCTGATCAAGGAACA
>JAYUVJ010000418.1:0-3356 GCA_043754155.1 Acidimicrobiia bacterium | reverse complement strand
GCCACGAGCGTGTCATCGAGGTGCTGCTGTGGGGTATCCGAGAGGTCAATCGCTGCGGCGATTCCGCCCTGCGCCCACGAGGTTGATCCTGCATCAAGTTTGGCTTTGGTGATAACCAAGACTCGGCCCACTGTGGCTGCGGTGAGGGCGACCATAAGCCCGGCCACGCCTGAGCCGACAACTACTACGTCTACTTCGCGCTCCCAGGAAGACTTGGGCGCGAGCAGCTCGGTGGGATACCGATGCATGAGGGTCATTCGCCACCACGCGACGAGTTGCCAATAGCGATCATGCGCTCAACGGAGAGCCGCGCTTTGTTGGCAATTTCCGTGGGCACGTCTATTTCAAAGGTGCCTTCACGCAACGAACGGAGCACCTTTTCGGGCGTGATCATCTTCATGTAGAGGCACGATGCTTGGCTGTTCATAGGAATGAAATTCACTTCGGTGTTGACTTTGCGGAGCTGGTGCAAAATACCGATCTCAGTGGCCACCAGTATGTCTTTGGATGTGCACTTGGCGGCTGCGGTTACCATGCCTCCAGTTGACAAAATTTTGGTTCGGGATTCGGGCAGATCACCGTGGCTAACCATTTCCAACACGCTCGTAGTGCAACCACATTCTGGGTGAACCATAATTTCGGCGTGGGGGTGGGCAGCGACGGTTTCCCGCACATCAGTTGGCGAAATGCCCGCATGGACGTGGCATTCCCCCATCCAGATATGCATGTTCTTGCGCCCGGTTACCCGTTGCACATGAGCACCGAGGAATTGGTCAGGGAGAAACAAAATTTCTTGATCCTCAGGAATGGAGCGAACGACGTCCGCAGCATTGGAAGATGTTATGCATACATCGCTTTCCGCCTTCACTGCCGCGGTGGTATTCACGTAAGCAACAACGGTCGCTCCGGGGTACTCAGCTTTCCAGGCTCGAAGTTGATCCGCGGTAATCGTGTCAGCAAGTGAGCATCCCGCGCCGAGATCGGGAAGCAACACTTTTTTGTTTGGAGAAAGGATCTTGGCAGTTTCGGCCATGAAATGCACCCCACAGAACACGATGGTGTCAGCTTCGGTTTGGGCGGCGATGCGGGAAAGGTAGAGCGAATCGCCAACATAATGGGCAACATCTTGAATCTCGGGAACCTGATAATTGTGCGCCAGCACCACCGCATTTTGTTCCTTAGAAAGACGGTGCACTTCTTCGGCCCATGCGGCGTACTGCTTTGCGTCCATTGAACGCTCGCTTCCCACCAATTGGCTGGCACCAGTGATCTTTAACCCAGTGTCCCTTTTCATCTGCACTCCTGCTGCACCCGGTTTGGAAGAATTCGGATAGCCCACAGAACCTAGCAAGACCAGCCCTAACGGGGCGTCACTTGCGCCTCTGAGGCAAAATCGTTTCGTTCAAACCTCCTGGCTGCCAAATCGGCCGAACGCCGCGCTTTTGTGACAAAACCCAGCGTGCGTTTGGGCAAATCTCTCCATGAAAGCTTCAACGGAAATCGCAGCAGTGTCGGAGCGATACCAGACTGGTTTGCCTTGACCTGCCACTAGTTGAACTCAGACGTTTTTACCGTCCGGCCTTCTGCCACGCTTCGCAGTGCCGCGAGACCAATAACCAATGGGGCGCGACCGTCGGCACCATTCACTTCGGTTGGTGTGCCATTTACCAGTGCGCTTACGAATGACTTCCACTGGTTGACGAAGGCCGGAACATAGCGGTCGAGAAAAAAGTACGGGATGTTTGGCGTGGAAACACCAGTGGCACCACTGATCCTGCCGGTGTACGACTGTGGGTTTTCCGATTGTGCCATACCGAGTGAACCAAATGCTTCCACTCGCTGGTCATAACCGTAAACGGCACGCCGGCTGTTGTCGATGGTAGTGAGCACACCGTTTGCGTGCTTAAGAACCACCACGACGGTATCGAGATCGCCTGCTTCGCCAATGGCTGGATCGACCATGACTGCACCGTGCGCTGTCACCTCGACTACTTCACTGCCCGCAACGTAACGGGCCATATCGAAATCGTGAACAGTCATGTCGAGAAAGATTCCACCCGAAACTTTCACATACGAGATTGGTGGTGGTGCTGGGTCACGGCTGGTGATGCGCACTATGTTGAGCTCGCCGACTACGCCACCAACCACGGCATCGCGAACGGAGCGGTGAGCTGGATCGAAGCGACGGTTAAACCCTATGTGAATGGGGACACCGGCCGCGGCAACCGCAGCCAGGGCAGCGTCGACTAAGGCGAGGTCCATCGACACTGGCTTCTCGCAGAAGATGGCCTTTCCAGCCTTGGCAGCGGCATGAATGAACTCCACGTGGGTGTCGGTGCTGGTGCAAATGGCGATGGCATCAATGGTTGGATCGTCGATTAAACTCTGCGCGCTTAGTGCTTGAGGGACGCCAATCGAGGCAGCTACAGCGGCAGCCGCTTCGGCGTTGACATCGAAAATGCCAGCAGCATCGGCACCCTCAACTTGACGGGATAAGAGCTCGGCGTGCAGTTTGCCGATTCGGCCTGCGCCAAGCACTCCGATTCGTATGGTCTTTGGAGTTGCGGTAGTCATGATCTGGTTCCTAGATTTCGTGTTGGTCAGCGTGTTGGTCAGCGTGTTGGTCAGCGTGTGTCGGTCAGAGTGTTTTTTGGCGGCTCAAGCCTGGTCGATTTTATCGGTGGGCACGAATTGTGCGTATTCGCCAATTCCCATGGATGAAGCGTTTGGGAGTGTGGTTACGGACGGTCCAGCCATTGTTGTTGCTTCCCTACCGGTAGTTCGCCATGCGCGGCACGAACTTCGCTGCGTTCGCTTACTTCGGGAACGCCTACCTCCCAGAAGCCTCCCCCACCGGTCCACGTGTTGGGGTCTTTGGTGAGCCCAACGAAGGCTGTGCTAGCGATCCTTGAACCGCGCGTACTGAAATGCACGCTCGCGCACCCCCAGGCACGTGCACATTCGCCCACAAGCGTGCAGTTTGGTACGCGAGCTCGCTACCTGCAACGTTGTTCACAAGTAGCGTCGCAGAGGCGAATGACAGGTTTTGGGGGTCGGGCTTCTAACGTGAAAGCCATGGAGTTCATCACCGTTGAAGCGAAAGACCGGATAACCACCATTACGCTAAATCGTCCGGAAGTAATGAATGCCCTGAATCCGTCGATGCATGCGGAACTTCAAGAAGCCTTTGACGAGTTCGTCTCCGATTCTTATCAATACATTTGCGTGGTCACCGGGGCGGGCGATCGGGCGTTTTGCGCTGGTTCCGATCTCAAAGCGGCCGTAACTAACGGGCATCGGGGTTACCCGAAAGATGGTTACGCCGGGCTTATCGAACGTTTCGATTGCCCAAAGCC
>JAYUVJ010000417.1:0-5889 GCA_043754155.1 Acidimicrobiia bacterium | reverse complement strand
CACCGGTTCTCTCCGCACTTGGCGAAGTGCACAATGTGGCGAATGGTTGGCAGACCCAAATGCGTCGAGCGCCTGCGTTGATTTTGCCGGATCGTGAACGAACCCAGAAGCTCGACATCACTATGGCTTCGATACTGCTCGCCTCAGAACCAGCCGTACGTGCCGATGGGAACATCGCTTTGGTGGAACGTGCCGATCTAGCGACCGCCTTAGCGAGTGGTGGTTTTGAAGCCGAATCGGGTGCGTTGCTAGAAGATATTGCTGATTGGCAAAACACCAAGGGCGGGTTTGAAAGTCCACTTACTACCGCACTAGTGCTACGAGCACTTGGTACCTATGCGCAACTGAGTGGAAACGCCACCTTCGCCGAAACGCTTTCTCCGGCTGCTGCCGGTGCTGCCGAATACCTGTTGAAGAATGCGAAGAAGTCACCATCGGATGTCCCAACCTTGGCAGCACTTTGGTGGGCAGCCCAGGTGTTTTCCGTGGGCGGCGACCGACGTGCAGCTGAGCAATGCGTGAAGGCGTGGCGTAAAGCTGATCACCCGTGGCCCTTGCCTGATGCGGGTCTACCTACGCTGCCTGCCAGTAGCGAAGGTGGTGTGTTGGTGGCCCCGGATCAACGTCGACTAATTGCTCAAGGGCTTGGCCTGCTTGGTGAAGTGGCACGGTTCGTTCCTGCCGAGGATGGAGCAGCCTTTGGCGTTGACCTGCTGAGCGGATTTGAGCCGGGCTGGCGCGGACAGAACATTGAAGTCCGCAATATTGCTGTTCCGGCCGGACGTTTGTCGTATGCCGTTCGTTGGCATGGTCAACGGGTGGCTATCTTGTGGGATATTGTGCCGGTTGGTCAGGGTGCCGACATCGAATCCTCGGCCGATGCTGAGTTGGCTGGTCTTGGCGAGGCCCCGGTTTCGGTCACACTTGGAAAAACCCCTATGCGTACCGATGAATCTGGCATCGTGCTCACCTGCCGTGTCCTCGACCCCAACTGGTCCTCCACGGTTCTTCGTGGTGAAGGCCTCGTTGTTGCATCGTGAATTGTCTTGGTGAATTGTTTTTATAAGTTGCCGCAATGAGTTGCACATTTTGTGACATTGCTGCGGGATCGTTGAGTGCAGCTATGGTGCTCGATGAGCCGGAGGTGCTGGCATTTCTCGATCGTTCACCGGTGTTCCCTGGGCATGTGCTTATTGTGCCGCGTAAGCATTACGAAACGCTGACGGATTTGCCTACAGATCTGATCTCTGCTGTCTTCGGTGCTGCACAGCGAATCGCTCAGGCGGTGCAACTGGCAATGGGAGCCGACGGTACGTGGGTTTCCATGAACAACACCGTAAGCCAGAGTGTTCCGCATCTACATGTGCACGTAATACCTCGAAAACGCAAAGACGGACTTCGAGGCTTCTACTGGCCTCGCGTTAAGTACCCGTCGGAAGACGCAATGGAAGAAGTCGCCGCAACCATCCGCATGGCGCTTGCCGAGCACGACACTCCGGCCTGAGGTAACGCCTCGCCAACCGTTGCGAGTTGGAACAGGGGGTAATGGCGGTTTGCAGTGCGATGAGGTTGGGTAGTGTCGAGAGGTGCCGCTTCTTGATTCCACTGATCGACGGCTGTTGAAACTGGCATGGCCAGCTTTTCTTACCCTGTCGGCCGAACCTATTTACATCCTGGTGGATAACGCCATCGTTGGTCATATCAGCACCACCGCGCTGGGCGGCCTGGCTATTGCAGGGACCATCCTCTCCACGATCTCCTGGTTGATCGCCTTTCTTGCGTCGGGCGTTACTACGCAAGTGGCGCAGCGAAAGGGCGCAGGCGATGAAGAAGGTGCCCGCCGAGCCGTAAGTCAGGGGCTCAACTTAGCTGTGCTGCTGGGCTTCGCCACGGCATTGATCATTGGTCTTGGTGCACCGCAGTTGGCGGCGCTCGTCGGTGGAAAGAATCTGGTTCTCACCGCAGCCATCTCGTACTTGCGTATCGCGGCTCTCGGATTACCGGCCATCGCCGTGACGTTTGCTGCGCTCGGATGGTTTCGTGGAATCGAAGATCTGCGGCTGCCGGTTCGGGTGGTGATCGGCGCCAACATTGCCAATGTGCTGATGGAAATGCTTTTTGTGTGGGTGTTCAAATGGGGCATTGGTGGCTCGGCCTGGGCCACGGTCTTGGTGCAATGGCTGGCGGCCGCCGTGTATTTACGATCGATACGAAAAATCATCAAACCGCAGCGTCCACAACGAGAAGCACTTCGAGCGCTAGGACGAATTGGGGGAGCAATGCTTGTCCGCACCAGCCTGATGGTAAGTACGATTACTGCTTCAACATGGTTGGCTAGCCGGTTGGGTGATACCTCACTCGGTGCCCATCAAGTAGGCATGCAGATCTATTTCTTCTTTGCGCTGATGGTTGACGCGTTGGCCGTTTCTTCGCAATCGGTGTTTGCCTCGCAGATGGGCTCGGGTAAACCCGGTGAGTTGTGGCCGGTAACCCGTCGGTTGATGCGTCTTGGTTTGCTCGCCGGATTTCTCCTAGCCGCTGTGTTGGCCGCAGGGTCGACGGTGCTCGGTCGCTTGTTTTCCTCGGATCCAGCGGTACTTAAACTCTCGGTTGGGGTGTTGTTGTGGTGCGCTTTAATGCAGATCACCGGTGCCGTGGTGTTCGTGCTGGATGGAGTGCTGATGGGTGCAGATCTGTTTGCCAAGTTGGCGGTTGGAGCCATGGCGTCGGCGTTAGCGTTCTGGGTACTGGCCGTTCTGCAAGTGAAAGGCCCATCAATGTTTGGGGGGCTCAGCGGTGTGTGGATCGCCCTTAACGCTTGGATGGCGGTCCGTCTGGTGGGCAACGTGAGCATTGCTGTGCGTTACATACGCAGGCCTAGCGGCACAAGTTTTCCGTCAAATCTGTGAGCGAGCAGACACTCGTGAGGCCGTTTTTGCTCAATGGATCTAGGTCACCTTTACTGAGCTTCGGGCGGCGGCCAAAGTGTGTGGTTGGTTGTGTGTAACTAGTGTCGACAACTGACCACACGGTTCATGAGGTTGGTTAGCCCAGGAAACCATCGACCGTGGAGCCCCCGGGGGCTTCAACGAAACGACCACCACTCCGTTGCGACGCGTACACCGTGAACCCGGCCACAGAAGGAAATAGTTTCGATCGTTTGTATACATATGGTCTGGGTGCGTAGGTGGAGGTTGCCTCAGCCCGGGTTAGGTATGACTTCACGGTCGCGCCCACTACTCCAGGCGTAGCATCAAGAACCGATTTTTCCAGTTTGCTCAGGAATGACACACCATCGACTATCGACGCAAAGCTCGATACCGCTGCTGCATCGGTTGACCTTTTGATTTTGAACTGCGTTGCTGCTCTCAAATAGTCGGCAAACATGGCAAATTGGGGGTGTGCTTCCGCGTTGGGTTGAGCTGAAACAACTACCCAACCGTCGGCGTTTTCACCGGATGCTTCGATGGTCGCTGGCGTGGCACACGAATCGGTGGTGATAAGTCGACCGGTGAACGCTTGAGCCTTCGCTGCTCCCATCGCCGCTATGCACTGCTCGGGAGACACCAGGGCAATCAGTGCGCTTGGCCCTCCGCCCACAACGGCCGCCTCAGTGACAGCCGTCAATGCTGCGCTGATGATGCCGGTGTCAACGTTCCCGTCAGTAAGCGTAGTTACGATTGGCTTCAGACCCTTCGCCCGCAGCGGCCCCAGCGCCAACGCCAAACCCGCTTTCGCTGCTGGACCCGATGACACCAAAATGGCCACGGCCCGGGGATTGTCAATCGTTGCTACCGACACGCCAGTAGCTGCAGCCACCGTGGCCGCGGCGGGGGACAGGTACAGTGCGTTGGGATCGCCATATTCGGCGGGGCTGAGCGGCGACCGGCCAATGACCAAAGTGTTGGAAGCGCGAAATACCTCGGCCGCCGCACCCCAATTGGCATCGGTTGACCCTTCCAGCACCACCTTAATTTTCTTACCAATCAATTGGTTGGCGCAGGACTTCGCTGATGCGGTAGTGCCCTTAGTAGAACACGTCGCCAGTCTGAGTGGCCGTCCGCTGACACCGCCGTTGACGTTGACAAACTGCTCCGCCAGCAACGCCTCCTGTAGGCCTTCGCCATTGTGAGAAATCCAGCCAACTACGACTGGCGCGCCAACAACTTTGGGAGGCTTCACCCTGGCGGGAATCGTCGTCGGCGGAGTTTTCTTTTTGGCGGCGTTTGCCACACCGGTGAGGCCAGGGGAAATGGTCGAAAATGCCGTTACGATCGATACGGTTGCGGCGAACCCCAAAGTTGCCCGACGGCTAGTTCCGTGCATTCGCCCCAGTTTTGGCGGGTGCACACCGAGCTTCTGCGAATCCATTTCCTCGACGTTAGGGTGCTCGGAACCCAAGGGCCCGTCAATCCGGGTTCTCACGAGCCTCTTCATCTTCGAGCGCTTCTTCGCATTCATACGAGCAAGCAGCGTTGGGTGCAGCTTGGCCCTACGCTTACCCCGTGCCCGTTCGTTCTGATTCGCCCAAATCACCGAAGCCAAAATCGGTGAGACCAGCGAAAGCAGCGAGACCAGCGAAAGCGGTGCCAGCAGCGAAACTAGCAGTCCTGGAAAAACCAGTCGTACCTCCGATTATGCGACCCAAGAACAAGCCAACGAAGAAGACGCCGCCGAATCTCAAGGTTGAACAATCTTTGTGGGCCGACGGGCACGAGATCATTGTTGGAGTCGACGAAGTAGGCCGTGGATCATGGGCAGGGCCCCTGTCGATAGGAGCAGTCGTGCTACCGAAAACCGGTCGGGTGAACGGTGTACGCGACTCGAAAATGCTGACGGAACGCGAACGCGAGGCGCTCTTTGATCGTGTCGCAGGTGGCGCTCAGTACTGGGCGATCGGCTCGGTGAGCCACGATGAATGCGATCTGATTGGTATGTCGGCAGCGCAAAAACTGGCCGCCCGACGAGCCATTGGAGGACTCGGCTTGGGGTTTGAAAAAATAGACCGTGTACTTATCGATGGGAACTGGGATTTCGTAAGCGAATTTCTCGGTGAAGGCAAAACCCAACGCATCATTAAAGGCGATGCCACGTGTCTGACGATCGCATCTGCTTCAGTGCTGGCCAAGGTAAGTCGCGATCGTCTTATGCGCGCCTATGACCCAGAATTTCCCGGTTTTAACTTTGCAGAAAATAAGGGGTATCCGTGCCCCAAACACAAAATGGCTCTCCAAGCCTATGGACCAACCGCAATCCACCGCCGCTCCTGGGTCTTCATGGACCATCTTGTTTGGACTGGCGTTCCACGAATCGTTCCCGCCCACCTTGCCGCGGGAGTTTCCGTCGACCAAGAAGTGTTGTTTTAAAGCTTCTTTTTGGGTGTTCGCTCAGCCATCGGCGTCACGGCGCGAACGGCCGAACGAGCGCCTTTGAGAGTGAAGAACATTCCAACCGCAAGCCCAGCCATGGCTAAAATTACGCCTACGCGCGCTACCGGCAGCGCCAATCCGCCAAGTACAAATGCCCGCGACCCTTTGATCGAATCCGGCAATGCCGCTTTGTGGGCCGTGAGCCAACTCTCATCGGATTCACGGGTGTATTTCGTTCTAATCCCCGCATAACGATTCCGTTTGATGCGCCCATCAGCACAACGCAACGCCACCACCCAAGTAACCACCCCAGCAAACACAAAAAACACTGCAGGCAAAAACAATCGAGTAGTCACCCTCCCAGCTTACGTTGAGGGAACCGAACCTGGAACTAGGCCTTCTGCGTACCTACTTTGAGATCTTTGAAGGCGGTAACTGAATCGATGCCGACGTCTTTCGGAAGCCCTAACACGCGCTCGCCAATAATGTTGCGCATGACCTCATCGGAACCACCGGCGAT
>JAYUVJ010000416.1:0-8500 GCA_043754155.1 Acidimicrobiia bacterium | reverse complement strand
TGGTGCTTTCGACGTTGGTGATGGGGTTGTTGGTTCCCGAAGTTCGGTAGGGGCGTGGTGTCGTTGGTCTCGGCTCGCCGGCCCGGGTGGGGAAGCAGTGGCGCTGGCCAGTGTTTGGGGTGAGGAGGCGGCGGTGGAGGATGAGGACCCTTCGAGCATCGGGCGCAGTAGCGGGGCTAGGGCGGCGCGTCCCCGTGCGATTCTGGAGCGGACGGTTCCTGCGGGAATTCCCAAAACTTCAGCAATTTCGGCGTAATCGAGCCCGCACAGGTCGCGCAGCATCACCGGCGCTCGGAAGTCAAACGGGATTTGTGCCAGGGCGCCGTCGATGCCGGTTCGGTCGTCGATACGGTCGAGGTTGATGTCGAGCGCGGCGAGACGGTTCCGTATGGCACGTTCTTGGGTGCCTTCGTCGTCGCGAGTTTGCGCGCCTAGCGAGACGGGTTCAGGCCGACGTTTGCGACGACGTAACTCGTCAAGGGCGGCATTGGTGGCAACTCGGTGAAGCCACGTGGTGAAAGCGCTTGTGCTATCGAATTTGTGGATGCCTTTGGCCACGGCGATAAGGGCGTTTTGGGTGGCGTCGGCAGCGTCGGCTTCGTTGTTGGTTACGCGGCGGGTGATGGCTGCGATGTAGCCGTAGTGTTTGCGAAGCAGCGTGTCCATAGCGTTGCGTTCTCCGCGTTGTGCCGCAGCAACCAGCCGAATGTCATCCTCGCGTTGTTCGCGGCGTGCTTCGGTGTCACTAGCGGTTTGTGCTCCAGTTCCGGACTGCACCTCAGGCACGAGGGGAAACCTCCGCGATGGAGGCTCGCATTCGTCCGTCCTTCTCGGGTTTGACCTTGTCTCCGAGGTTGGTGATCCACAACAGCACGTAGGAGCCTTCTCGGGGCGTGAGGGCCAGATCGAAAGTGCCAGCTTGTGCGTTTCGAATAGTTCCCACTGCGGGACCCCAATCGCTGAGCTGGGCTCCTTCGCGGGAGGAAACGTAGACCTGTCCAAACCATCCGCTGGTGTCGTTGGTTATACGCAGCGTACTTACCATGGCACTTTGGCGGAGCTGAACGTACAAGCCCACCCCGGTCTTGGGCCCGCTGGTACCGGTCATGATTTTTGACGTGTAGCCCTCCGTGGTCCAGGAGGTGTTGGGTTTTTTGTCGATGGCGAACTGCGCCAGGGATTCCTTTTCGCCCCGGTCGCCCTCAGGATCGAATGATCGTGCTTCGACGAGGGGCAATCCACCGTCGCTGGAACCACCCTTTTGATTGGCGGTGACTATCCCTGCGCTGATGCCCAGCAATGCCCCGAGAAGAAGTCCAATAGCAACCTTAAGTCTGAGTGGTTTGGGGCGCTGTGTCCCTTGGTTCTGAGGTTTTGCGGTTTTTGGGGCGCTTGGTGTGTTGCTGTTCGACGGCCGCACCATTGTTCCGTTGGTATCGAGGTGTTGCACCGTAGTGTTGGACTTTCGGCGGTCGCTCTTGGCACTAATAGTGGTTAGGTCGTTTGCTGCGCCACTCCCCATTTGACCGGCTCTACCGCCTTGACCTAGCTGAGCACCAGCACGCTTTTGGGGTCGGCCAATTCCGCCGGCGGGGGTGTGGTCTTCGAGGCGGCGTCGCACCATGGGTTCGGCATCGTCGGCGGCGACGTGGACACCTTCGCGTTGCACGATACGTAGTGCCGTAGCGAATTCGCTGGCACTCAGGAACCGATCAGCCTGGTTACGGGCCATGGCTTTGAGGATGGTGGCTTCGAGCGTTCGGGAGATTCCGGCGCGTAGTTGCCGGGGCGGACGCGGGTCTTCTCGAACGTGTTTAAGCGCAGTAGAGAGATCGTTGCCACCTTGGAATGGTGGTTGTCCGCAAGCCATTTCATACAGCACGACGCCTAGCGAGTAAATGTCGGTACGGGCATCGACAGTGTCGCCTTCAACTTGCTCGGGAGCCAAATATTTTGCCGTGCCGAGGATCGCTCCAGCTTGGGTGAGATCTTCGCCGTGATGGCGTTCGTCGAGTACCGCTTTGGCAATACCGAAGTCCACCACCTTGACTCGTCCCTCGGGGGTTACCAACAAATTGGCCGGTTTGATGTCGCGGTGCACTAGACCTTGGCGGTGTGCGTAATCGAGTCCGTCGGCGGCTTCAATGGTGAAGGCAACGGCTTGGTGAGTGGTGAGACCGCTTTGGGTCATGGCTCGCAGGGATTTTCCGCGGATGAGTTCCATGACCAGATACGCCAGGGTTATCCCGTTTTCGGTTTGCTCAATACCAGTGTCAAACACGGCGACGACGTTGGGGTGCGAAAGGCGGGCGACGGTGAAAGCTTCGCGTTTGAAACGGCTTACGAACTCCGGGTCATCAGCCAGATGGGTGTGCAGGATTTTGACGGCAACATCGCGATCAAGTGTGGCATCGTGGGCTTCCCATACTTCTGCCATGCCCCCGCGGGCGATGAGATGGCCCAGCAAGTACCGTCCGCCTAGGCGCGTTCCTCCAACTACCGAGCCCGAGGTTTTCGGAGCGGCAGTTCGCCCCGCTTTGTTGGGGTCGTGGTCGGCGGTGTCGTTTTCCCAGATGATGAACCCGCTATGCGCCTTGGGGCACGTTGAACGTAACGCCGACAATACGGGGCCCGGCGTGGGTACCGATTACCGCACCCATTTGGCCGACGACAATTTGTTCACGGGGGAACAGAGGTACGAAGAGTTCAACGATGGCATCGATATCGGGTGCATCCCCGTGCATGATGGCCAAATTTTCGATAGCGCCATGCTGGGCTTTGGCCTTGCTGACCAGGTCGACGAGCGCGGCAATGGCTTTGGAACGGGTGCGTTGTTTGCCGAGTTCTTCGGTGGCACCGCTGGAGAGATCGAGCATGGGTTTGATGGAGAGCAACGAGCCAATAAGGGCTTGGGCTCCGCCGATACGTCCGCCCTTTTTGAGATTGTCGAGAGTGTCGAGCGCGCCGTAAACCCGTGTGCGAGGTTTGAGGGACTCGACCGCGGCCACGATGGTTGCGGTATCGGCACCGGATTTTGCCAGTTCAGCGGCAGTGCGCACCATGGTTCCGAGGCCCATGGTGATGGCGAGTGAATCGACCACGGTAACGGTGATCAAATTGGCAACGGCGGTGGCGGCGAGTTGGGCAGCGCCGATAGTGGCGCTCAATTTGGAGGAGAGGATGATGCAAACCACGGCGTCGTTCCCGCGTTCTGCGGCGGCACGGAAGACCATTTCAAAGGCGCCGGGGGAGGGGGCTGCGGTTTCGGGGAGGATGGACGAGGCCGCTACTCGTCGCCAAAATTCTTTGGGGCTGAGGTCTTTGCGGTCCACGAATTCTTCGTTACCAAAGCGTATTGAGAGCGGAACAACGTCAATATTGAGGGCGGTGGCGACTTCTTCGGAGAGGTCGCAGGCGCTGTCGGAAACAATACGTACGTTGGACATAGGTCGGCTTTCGGGTGGTTTGAACGGGATGACTGGCGCTGTGATGGCAGAAAACTAGTGAAGAACTTTGAAGAATGAAGCGCTATGTCCGGGAGCGATTTCGACGGAGTCTTCGCCCGATTGAGGCCAGGACTACGTCAAGTTCGCTAACCCCGATAACTCGGGCAACTACGACGTAAACGGTAACACCCACACTTACGCCAACACCGATTTGGGCAATTGCTATGGGCTTTACTCCGACGGTTGAACCAAGGAGCCGTTCAGTGCCGATAGCGGCGAACCAGACCACTACGCCCATGGCAGCACCGCTGATGAGGATACGCACGGTCGATTGGGTGAGTCGTCGTCCGTGGATGCCATTGGTACGTTTACTTACGGTGTGAAAGGCCAGAAACACCGAGATGTTGTAGGCGAGCGCAAACGCCAAGCCGAGACCGACCACACCCATTCCAGCTTTCAGGAACCCAAAGGCCAGCGCCACGTTGATAGCGCATTCGGTGGCATTTACGGAGAAGGTCGCCTTGGTGTCACGCATGGCTTTCAGGGCATTCATGAGCAACAGATAGACGCTGAAGGCTGGGAGCCCAATGGCCATGACCCGCACTACTTGGCCCAGCCGGTCGGCGTTGGCCGCGTTGACCTTGCCGAACTTGAGCAGTTTGGTGAGTGGTGTCGCCAAAACGATCATGCCTACGGCGGATGGGACGATAACAGCGAGGGTGTTGGCGATGTTCTGGGACAGCAGTGTGCGGAATCGTTTGCGGCTGCGGCTGATGAAGGCACTTGAAAGTTCTGGTTGTAGTGCCGTCATGATCGATACGGCGAAGAGGCTGTGAGGTAAGAGAAAGAACACGCTGTAGGCAAAGGAGTACATGGTGCCGCCACCACCGCTTGGCCCTTCCACGGCCACGGCTCTGCGCTGGATGAACAACAACGCGGCCTGATTGGCGGCGACGTATCCGATGGTCCAGCCCGAAAGGCGTAGAAGTTCAAGCACCGCTGGGTGGCTTGGTTCCCACCGCCATTTCCAACCAACGTTGGCACCGCGCAACGCAGGAATCAGCACGAGCCCCATAGCCAAAACACCAGCAGTCGTGCCGAATCCCAGTATCCATTTCGCGTGGGTGTCGTGGGCTACGGCGAGGAGTTGAGTTTTGGCTTTGGCGTCTTTGCTGTACAGCCGACCCAGCACCCGGTAGGCCCAGGTGAGAACGGCAATCATCACTAGGTTGTTGAAGACCGGGGCAAGCATTGCCGCACCGAATTTTCGTTTGGTATTGAGCGCTGCGGTGGCCAGAGTGATAAATCCGTAGACGGCAATTTGTGGGGCGAACATGCGGAGAAGTTCGGTTCCCAGTTGTCGCTGTATCGCCTGGCTTGCCGTGGGGTAATAGAGGCTCATAATTGCCGGTGAAGCAACCGCCACCACGCTTGCCGTGAGTACGAGCGCTACCGCGGCGAGGGACACCAACGCGTTGATCCCGTCTCGGGCTCGTTTGGTGCCTTTGTGGTTGAGCGCGTTGAATAGGGGGACGAGAAGCGCCGAAAGTACCCCGCCCGCCACGAGTTCGTAGACCATGTTGGGGGTGGTGTTGGCGCTGTTGTAGGAGTCGCTGAGCAGTGTGGTGCCCAAGCAGGCCAACAGCAGGGCATTCCGGGCGATGCCTGTGATGCGCGACAGCAGGGTGCCAGCCGCCATGACCGCAGTTGATCGGCCAAGGTTGGGTACAGGCAACGTTTGAAGTGTTATCGGGGTTTGCGGGCTGCCCGTCATCGGGGGAAGACCTTAGGGAACTTCTGGTGGTTGTTGGGGACGCGGTTGGGTGTCGAGAAGCCCGGGTGTGACGTGAAGCCCGGGTGTGACGTGAAGTTCGGGAGTGACGGGGAGCGACGAGGAAATAGTTGAGGGGTGGCGGGTTTGTGATTCCGTGGTTTGGAGTCGACGTCTCCGAAAAATGGAACGCAGCCACCAAATCCCGAGAAAAGTAAGTGCACCTACTGAAATTATTGTACCGAGTTTTCCTACAGCGGTTGAGCGGACCGTATACCGACGGCTGGAGATGGCGACGCCCTCAGGTGCTCCTTCAACGGCAAGTGTTCGTAGTTGTGCCACGAAGGAAAACGAACCGGGTCCTCGGGTGCGCACTCGAACCGGAATCTGTTGCACGCGATCGATAAGGTTCACTGAAACGGATAGGTGGGAGCGACGTGGTTGATCTGGGTCAATCTGTGCACCTATGAATTCCACATTATCGCTTTGTACATCGAGAATGGCGTTTGAGGGTTGGTCGGAATCATTGAGAACACCGATTTTCACGGTTTGTTCACGGGCGGTCAGCGTGAGTGATTTTGATTGCACGAGTGCTAACCCACCGAGCATGGCATTTGCTTGGGAACGCAGGCTAGACAACAACATTGTGCGGTCAGTAGCGGTTCTGTCCAGGGCCAGCACGCTTCGTAGCCCGCGCTCTGCGGTAACGGCCTCTTCTCGCGGTTGGGCAAAGAGTGCGTTATAACCCAACAGTTTGGTGTGCACGGCCTGCAGTTCTTCACGTTGAGCGGAACTAAGGACCGAAAGTGTGCGGTCTTTGCGCTGAAAGGCCAAGGTCTTCGATACGGGAAGAGCCAGGATCGAGGACATGGGAACTGCGTGAAACATACCGTCGTCGGCTCCGATCCCCGCGAGGATGGCATCGAGGGTGGCAGAGGTAGTAGCTGAGGGTATGGCCACATTTACGCCGTGCTTGATGCGTTGCGAAGCTGGCACCGCGGCGCGAATGAGCCCCAATTCAGCAAGGAATTGTTGAGCTCGGAGGGTGTTGTCATCCTTTGGATCGCGGTTTCCGAGGGTTTCGGTGCACCGTCGGGCCAGGGCAAGGTCGACCAAAACACCTTTGATAGTGGTTGGAGTAGCAGTTTTGTTCAGATGAATGGTTACAGGCTGGGTGGCGGTGGCCTTGTTCGCGGTTACATCGATTGATTGTTCGTTGAAGTCCTTATCCCTGCGATCGAGCAGCCCCAACGCTTTTGTTGAGGTGATAAGTGAGGTGGCGCCAAGCTCGTTGAGTGATGTTGCGGCGGGAATATGGTCTTCGAGGACCACCACGCCGGGGAGGGGCGCAGCCAACGTGTCTCGAACCGTACGTTCACCCTCGATGCGTTGACGTACCCGTTCTGCGCCGAGGTTTGGATCATCAAGAAGTTCTGGTGATGGTTCCACAAAAGGTCCACCGATAATTTCACGTCCGTTGAGAGCGGAGCGGAGTTGATCAAGTACTTGGCTTCGTCGGTCGGGGTTTTCGTTGTCGGCTTGACGGGCCAGGGTTTCAAGACCTTCGGGTGTGACGGCGATGGTTAGTGGGGGAATTGGTCGGCGAACCAAGGCTTCAGTAAGCGCGATCACTTGTGCGGTGTTTGGGTCGCTAGTGGTTCCGTTGGGTTGGGTCGATGGTTGGAGGTGGATGGGGACGACTAGCGCCACGTTGAGCCGCTCGTCGGTCGGAGGTGAGGCATCGGGCGATTCGTCTTCGACAACCGTGAGATAAGTGGTGAATCCGTCGAGAATCGTGTTTGGCACGCCCGTTTGTGTTGCGGTTGTTGCCTGCGGTGTTGTTGCCTGCGGTGTTGTTGTTGCTGGCCCAGGTGAGGTTCGGAGCGTGACTCGAACTGGATAGATTCCCGGGCCTGGGAGTGCGACTGGTGGAGTGGGGACTGAAGGAGCGGCTGCTGCAACTGGAGGGGTGGTCACGTTGGAGTTGAGAGCCAGGCTGAACACAGGCCTGTTGTCGGCTGCTTCGACGGAGGGCACAACGACGGAGGGTGAGGTGCCCAGGACCTTTCCCAAGTCGTTGCCTTGTGCGGTCTTGCGAAATGCCGACCGGTTGGTTACGGCTTGATGGATAGTAAAAAACGCTTCTAGGGGATCGTTGTTGGCACCTCTTACCAGTTCGAGGTTGATGGTGAATTTGCCGCTGTTGCGCACAACGGGGCTTTGCTCGATGAGGCGAATGTGCGCTGCGCCGCTCAGTGGTGCGAAGCTAAGTGACCCTGCGATCACGAGTCCTCCGCTTGGGATGGTCGGGTTCGGATCGCTTAGCGGTGGGCTAGTTGTGATTTCCGTCTGCGATGCGGTGCTGAGGGCCTGTGTTTTGAGGGTGTGTGCAGGTATCGCCTGGGCTTTGAACGCCACCGGGGCAAACACGGTTGCCGTTAAGCCAAACAAAAGAGCAGCAGCGATCCCGGTGCAACCACGGCGAAGAACTGTGTCGATTGGGGCCTTTTCTTGGGAATTCACGTTGAACTCGTGGCTGGGCTCATTAGAGGTCGCGTTCCAACAGCAGAAGTCCAACGGGCGCGTCAACAAATCCGAGACGTCGGTAGAGGCTGAGGGCACCCAGGTTCCCCACTTGAGTATTGACTACCAGGCGGCGGACGCTATGTCGACTCGACCATCGCAGCGCATCACCAATGAGCGCGGAGCCGATCCCATGGCCTTGGCATTCGGGACGCACGGCGAGTCGCTGTAAATATCCGCGCCGTCCGGCTCGACCGGTAATGGCGAAACCCACGAGGTTTTCGTTGTCGTCGGTGGCCAGACGCACTCTGGTTACGGGGGTGGCGGTTTCGGCCAGGATGAGCTCGTGGTGGTCCATTTCCCATCCGGAGCCGAAAGCGGCGAGGTCTACGGCCAGGAGTGCTTCGGTGTTGCGTCGTCGGAACCGTTGGAGCGTGACTTTGAGATTGTGGGTACCCGTGAGCTGGCGTTTTCTACTCAGTTCCCCGTCCAGATCGTGGGTGAGTAACGTCAGGTTGCTGCGGACGGTGAATCCTGCGTTGAGGAATCCGCGGGCTTCGTCGGGGGTGAGGGCCGGGGTGCGAATGGTGGCATCGGCGTCAGTTCCGGTGATAGTTCGGGCGATGTCCATGGCGTGATTGATGAAATGCTGCGGGAGAGGATGGTCGCCTGCGTCGGGAACGATCGTGACCACCGCACCTCGAAATTCGATGGCCCGGCGAACCTCAAGTCGGGCACTTTGGCCGAACGCACGCACTCT
>JAYUVJ010000415.1:0-19859 GCA_043754155.1 Acidimicrobiia bacterium | reverse complement strand
AGGCGTCCAAGGAACCATCGAGGGCACCCGTTATTTGCTTGGTAATCATCGGTTGGCGGAAGAAACCGGGGTTTGCACTAACGCACTCGAAACACTGCTGCAAGGTTTCGAAAACGATGCCAAAACTGCAATCGTCTTAATGACACCAACAGACGCACTCGCAGTGTTTGCCGTCGCCGACACCATCCGCCCCGAATCAATTCAAGCGGTGCGTGACCTGGTGTCGCTCGGCGTGACGCCAATCATGCTCACCGGTGACAATCAACGCACCGCAACCGCGGTAGCACGCCAAATTGGTATCACCGATGCACGAGGAGACTTGCTTCCCGACGACAAGCTTCGCATCGTTTCTGAACTCGCTGCGAAAGGGCCCGTCGCCATGATCGGCGACGGCGTGAACGACGCACCAGCACTCGCCAAAGCAACACTCGGTATTGCCATGGGTGCGGCAGGAACCGATACGGCAATCGAAACCGCCGACATTGCACTCATGGATGACGACCCTCGAAAGATCGCCGAAACAATCCGTATTTCGCAACACACATCACACGTGCTGTGGCAAAACATTGCTGTGGCGCTCTCTGTCAAAGTTGTGTTTTTCGTGCTCACCATGCTCGGCACCGCATCGTTATGGGTTGCGGTACTCGCCGATATGGGGGCCAGCCTCGTCGTGATTGCCAACGGGCTTCGGCTGCTGCGGCGACCATCACACGACAGCCACGTCACCCGCACCAACCACGTAACTACACCGACATGAAACAAGCCGTAAGCCAAGCCGCACAATTCGTCTTATTTTCGGTCGCTTCTGCGATCGTAGGTACGCTTATGGCTGGTAGCAAGAACAACCTCATCTAATTCCGGGCTGGAAGAAACATTGATGGTCAAGGTTTGAGATCTGACGAGCGCACGGTCAATGAACCTTCAGGCGCAAGATCATTCCGAGCCAACGGTTAACCACTCTTCTGGGCACGCAATGGCAGCGGGACACGACATATTCAGCGGAACTTGACAAATCGATGACTACTGGCGAGTCGCGAGCGGTGCCTCGCAAAGTCGGTGCCCGCGTGCTGGCGGGAATGGTATCGACGGACGCGGACCCTGCGGATCAAAGTCGCAGCGATTGGAGAACGACACCGCACTCGCCGACATTGGCCGACTGGTCTTTGCGCCTCAGGAATCGAAATCGCAAGCGTTAACGGATCGGTTCGCCGGGTTGCTTGTGAATTGCGTCCTACAACTTGCGCGTCGACACGAGTGCATCGCTGCTCAGTGTCTAGTGGCGAGCCAGCCCAGTTTTTAAGGTTGTTCGTGTTGCTTCCGGCTTCCACATTGCACTTTAATCAGTCAGTGTGCCATCGAGGTTGCGGTTGAGGCGGTATCACTCACAACTTCAGCCGACCGTGGCCAAGCGTTGTTTGTTCCCGTTTGTAGCCAATACGCCCACGGCGAGCGCCAGTGCAGCAACGCCGGAGCCGAGCAACGGTACGCGTCCGGTGCCGTGCCAGGCGAGCCCCGCCCAAACGCCCGCAACGATAGCGCCGATACCTGCGGCACCGCCTTGGAGTCCAAGAGCGCGCCCTCGGGTGGCGGGGGTAACAGTGGTAGCGATCCAGGCTTTGGCGACTCCGTCGGTCAGCGCAGTGTAGAGGCCGTAGAAGGCGAAGATCGGCCAAACCAGCACAGCTCGGGTGACGAGGCCGAGGGCGACGTAAGAAACGCCAAACACGGCGAACCCGACAGCTACGATCGTTTTTTTTAAGACACGATCGGCGAGCACACCGGCCGGGTAGCTGGCCACCGAATACGTGAGGTTGTACAACGCATAGGCGGCGATGACGGACGTGACGCTGAGGCCGAGGTGACGGGCACGCAGAATGAGGAGGGCGTCGGAGAAGTTGATGAACGAGAACACGGTGAGGATCGTGAACGGCACCCAGTACGGGCCCGGTAGCGGGGGCTTGCTCGCAGCAGCATTGGTTAGTTGCGGTTTGTGGTCCGCGGGTCGTTTTTGCTCGTGCACGAAGAGCACCGCAAAAGCACTCAACACGGCGGGAATCACGGCGACGATGAACACTGGCCGATAGTGATGGTTGAACAACTCAAACAGGGCCAGGCCGATCAACGGGCCGATCACTGCTCCCAGTGTGTCCATCGAGCGGTGGAATCCAAACGCCCGGCCAAGATGTTCAGCGGGCACATCGTCGGCGATCAGGGCGTCGCGTGGTGCCCCCCGAATGCCTTTGCCAAGCCGGTCAAGGGCACGGGCGACGAGCACTAGAGGCCACGCCGACGCAACGGCAATCAGTACTTTGCCGAACGCCGCTGCGCCGTATCCGGCGGCCACGAGTGGTCGGCGACGCCACCGGTCAGCGAGGCGTCCCGACACGATCTTGGTGAGCGCAGCGACACCGTCAGCGACACCTTCGATTATTCCCACGACAGCAATCGGTGCGCCCAGCACGCCAGTGAGAAACAACGGCAAGATCGGATACAGAAGCTCTGACGCCGTGTCTTGTAGCAAGCTGACCAACGCAAGGGCCTTAAGGTTATGACTCAACCACTTCGACCTTGGGCCGTTACCAGGCCCGTCCTGTGCGTCGTGTCCGAAGGGTTCCGCGGTGTGACTATCGGATGGCGGCGTGGACAAGATGGGCCAATTGCTGCGTGGCGTCGCCGGTGGCCGAAACGATGGCGATGATGACCAACGCTAGGGGTATGGCGTGAAAGATCCGGCGACGTGGCGGTGGCTTACGGAGTGCTTCAATACGGGCATGTGCGTCGTTCTCGGCGTAGGCCAGACCACCGAGACCAACCGCAGCCCCTCGTTCGGCCCCTGCATTTTGTTTAACCGTATGTCGGAGGAACGTGGTGATGGCGTCGGCGGCGTTACATCGTTGCAACTGGTCGGTATTGGCGTGCTCGTCGGCCCACCGTTCTATCGCCCGTCCCGATACGGTCGCAGCGGAGGCTAGAAACGGTTCCAGGGCAACGGAGATATTCACCGCTCCACGATGCGCGTGGTGACGCAACGCCAAATGAGCGTGTTCGTGCGCGAGTACGGCACGGCGTTGCGCAACAGAAAACATAGTGAACAGCGCTGTACCCACAACAACGGTGCCCGAAACACGGCGGTTGCCAGCCAACGCAAACGCAATTGGATTGTCGTCGGCAACAACAACAAGCGCACCTTCATGCTTCGAGCGGAACACATTCGCAGCTCGTCGGGCCTGACGTGACCGAGCAAGAAGACGGACCACTCGCAGAACTCGCACGACCAGATAGACCGCGGCAGCGACCGAAACACCAAGGGGCACATGTTCGGTGCGCCTCAGCAGCCCTCCGACTAGGTGCAGCCGTTCCCTCACGAACGCGACCTGGTCGACCCGGGCGGTCGCCAGCAACACGAGCGACCACGTTGACATGAACGCGGTCACGATCGCAACGACCGACACCGCCCACGTCTGCACAGCGGGATGACCGGGCAGAAGGCGGCGCGACCGCAATCCGAGACCGATGAGCGCAGCGGCAATCAAAGGCAGGTACACCGAGATAATCATCGGGGCGTGCTCTTACGCCGTCGCACGAGTGACCGCAACGTGTCCTGATCCGTTGCGGGAAGCATGTCGAGGAACCGGGTTAGGACTTGTTCGTGGTCTCCACCGCCGTCGAGCATCGCTCGCATATCGGTTGCTGCGGTTTCCGCTCGGCTTCGCACCGGACGATACAGGTGCGCCCGCCCGTGCTTGTCGCGATCAACGGTGCCTCGTTCGTGCAACCGGATCAACGTTGACAACACGGTCACGTACGCCACATCCGAGCCGATCGCCTCCAGCACCTCGGCTGGACTCATTGGTTCTTCTCCGGCCCATAGCGCACCGAGAACGTCGCTTTCGAGTTGACCAGAGGCGCGACGACCATCGCGCCCAGTCGCCGGTTCACGGCCACTTCCATCTCGTTGAAGCATCGTCCTCATTCTCCTCTCACCATCACGAACTATTATTATCAATCAGAGTTAAACTCTGCTTCGTAGGCAGAGATCGTAGTTTGTCGAAAGGAACTCATGAGATTCATTGTGCTCAGCAACACACTAAACACTGCGGTGCAGACTGCGCTCGGCAGCGGACTTCGTACTCGGGCCGTCGTAGCCGTGATCCGCGCCCAGGAGGGCACCGGGCCTGACGCGTCCGTCCGTAAAGTTGCAGCCCTGGCCGGCTACCTATCGTACGGATTGATGTGGCTCACGCTCGTGTGGGGCATCGTGACCACAACCGGGTGGGCCATGAAGTTCATTCGCCGTTCCACTGTTTACGGCGGCCACATGACCCTCGCCATCACCACCCTTGCCTTCACGCTTTTCCACGCCGCGACGTACATCTTTCAAACGCAGGAGAACTTTTCGATCGTCGACGCGTTCGTGCCGTTCGCTGGTGAGGCTGAAGTAGCGATCGGAATCATTGCGTTCGAACTCTCCGTCGCCATTGCGGTCTCGGTGTGGTTCCAACGCAAACTCACCTACCGACGCTGGCATCTCGTGCACTTCATCGCCTACCCGATCTTTGCCCTGTCTCTCGGCCACGTACTGACCACGTCGACGGAAGCTCGCGGTGGCGGTCCAATCACTCTAATCCTTGCCGCATCCACCCTTGGACTGATCGTGCTAAGCGTTCTGCGAGCAATACCGCACCTTCCTCTTGCGTCTAAAGCCCGCATCTCCCACGTGGAGCCATAACATGACGAACCGCCAACCCAGCCCCGGTCGCAACGCCGGAACGAGTGCCGAACCGAACGCAGGTTTTCAGGTGACCGTGAGTGTCGACAACAACCACTGCCACTTCTACGCCATATGCGTCCAAGAAGCTCCCGAAGTATTCGACCTTTCGATCGACGGCCGAATCCGATACACGGCCAAGCCGAGCGCCCACCTCTACGAGAAGGTGTGGAACGCCGCCCGGCTCTGCCCGATGCAAGCCATCCACATTGACCCTTCCGAATCTGTGACGATCCCCATTGTCAATGCTGATGGTCGCGCATCGTGAAGGACTTTGCGAACATCACCATTATCGGCGCCGGTCTAGCGGCCTTACGCTGTGCAGAACGGCTTCGCGAGCGCGGGTACCACCGACCAATCGTCATCTTTGGCGACGAGCCCCGCGGGCCATACAATCGCACCCCACTTTCCAAACAACTCCTCGACGGCGGAGTTCAAACCGAGCACTTGCGTTTCCGAACCACAACTGATCTCGGTGATGTCTCGTGGCGCCTTGGCACCAAAGTGACGGGCCTCAACCGCAACCGCGCTGTTGTGCTCGCCGACGGCACCACCGAATCCGTTGGTGGGCTCGTCGTCGCCACTGGCGTCACGCCGCGCACGATTCCCGGTGCCGATCGCTTCCCCGACCAAGTGTTTGTTCTCCGCACTCTCGACGACTGCCGAAAACTCGACCTGGCACTCGCCAAAGCGAAAAGTATTGCCATCATCGGAGGCGGGTTCATTGGTTGCGAAGTCGCAACCTCCGCCGTAAAACGGTGCGTACCCGTCACCATGATCGACGTTTCCGACACCCTGCTCAGTCATGCCATCGGTCATGAACTCGGCCAAATCATGACCGACATCCACCGAGAACACGGCGTCGACGTCCGCACCGGCCACGGTGTCGCAAACCTTGAACATGACCCAAAACGCGACACGATGGCCGTCACCCTCACAAATAACGACGTTATCCATGCCGACGTTGTACTCATCGGTGTTGGCACGTTGCCACGTGTCGAAGGACTTGGCGGGTTCGGTCTTGACCTCACCGACGGCGTTCTCTGCGGCCCCACCTGTCACGTCACTGGGCTCCCCGACGTTGTTGCCGCCGGAGACGTGGCCCGCTGGCCCAACCTTGCCTTCGACGACACACCACGCCGGGTCGAGCATTGGATCAACGCTGTTGAACAAGCCCGACACGCCGCCGATGCGCTTCTCGACGGCATCGACGCCGCCCAATCATTCACTCCAATCCCCCGTTTCTGGTCAGAGCAACACGGCACCAAAATACAATCGATCGGCATGCCGCGCCTCGGCACCGCCGTGAAAATCGCCGAAGGTTCCGTCGCCAAACGACAACTTGTGGCGACCTACACCAACAGCACCGGCCGCCTCGTCGGTGCCGTTGCCATTAACGCACCCCGAGCCCTTATCCCCTACGCACAACGAGTAACCGCGCTTCCGCAACGGCGAACGGCCGACCGGTAAACAGCGCTGGACCACCAACGGATTCTTCATAAACTACGTATGCATACTAAGTGGATCCAATACTGTCGACATCGTTGATCCTTCGGTAGTGATTGCTGCTGCAGGGTTGGCGAGGCGAGGACCTGTCTCGGTTCTGACATCGGACTCTGGGGATATCGATCACCTCGTGACAACGTTGCGAATCGCCGTGAATATCGTCGCCGTCTAGTCAAGAAGTCCAACGAAAAAGCAAACGAGATAGCCGAGTGCGATCACGGCTCAACTATGCAGACTTGATCAGCCCATATGCACACTTACTATCACCGTTGCATCGCGTCGGGAGTGTACGGCCGACCGGCCATAGCCTGCCCAAATTCGAGTCGACCCCGCCAACCTCCGAATAGTGCACAGCCGGCCTCAATTGCACGAACCCGCACTGGGCCAGCGGCGCACACATCGGGAGCGCCGTAGCGGGGAGCTGGCATCAACGGACCGCCCATCTTCGAAGCCTCTTTGTGCAAGCGGAGATTTGCTAGTCATTGGCGCCGTTTGTGGGCGCGTTGGTTTTTGGCTCGGTTGTGAGCGTGGTCGAGTGGTCGTAGTGTTGTGGTCGGGTCCGGGAAGTGACTTTTTCGAAGAGCTGATCGTTTCAGGATACAAGGTCGGTCACGCTGGAATCAGAGTCGTTCCTGGGTGTCCTCCCGGACCCACCCGAACCGTTTTCGCGTCTGAGGTCCTTCTTTCGTGTCGATGACCGTAACCGTGGTTTAGATGGCGTTGACCTTTGGCATGATTTCTTCGGTGAGGCGCTTGAGGTCGTCGAGGGTCTTTGATACGGGAACATCGGCGAAGGGCGGCCAGAGCAGCGGCATAGTCATCCCGGCTTCTTTGTAACGTTTGAGGTTGTCGGTGATTTGTTCGGCGGTACCGACCAGCAGATTGCTGAGTTTGCGGTTCGGGGTTTGATCGGTTTTCTCGTCGGTGATCACGAACCAGATCATGCTGCACATATCGAATCCGTCATCAAGCGAACGGTCGCTTCCAAGATCGATAAGTTCACGTTGGATTTCGGTACGCCAGTGGGCGATGTCCTCTGGCGTGTCTTGGATTCCAATCCATCCAGCCAACCCGTATTTGGCGATTCGGCTCGCAGAGCGTTTCGGGTCTTTCAGTCCGCTGAAGTAAATCGGAGGGCCGGGCTTCTGGATTGGCTTCGCACCGAACCCGCAACTGTCAAAGTCAGCAAATTCACCGTGGTATTCAAACAGCTCGTTTGTCCAGATACCCTGCAAGACCTCGATTGTTTCTCGCACGTGCTTGTGACGCTTCGGGAAAATGTGGGCCGCGCTCGAAGCGGCGAATTCTTCTGGCATCCAACCCGAACCCAAACCAACGTTGAGCCGACCGTTGGAAAGATGATCAATCGTTGACAGTTCACCGGCCAGCACACCAGGCGCTCGATACGGGGTGTCGATGATGCTCATGCCAATGCGTACCTTTTTGGTTTTCGCGGCAAGCCATGGAATGAGGGGCATGCCGTGTAGCCACTCGCCGCGAGCCGAAACGGGCATTTGCAACGGGAACTGTTCCATCATGCCAAAGGGGTGCTTCATTTCGCCGCGGTCAGATGCTTCGGGAACGACAACCCGGTCGAGCGCCCATACCGAATCAAAGTCGAGTTCTTCGGCCAGGTCGGTGAGATCTTCGAGTTCCTTTACGGTGACTTTGTCACGAAAGTTTGGCAGATAGAGAGCAAGTTTCATGGGAGACATCCACTTCTTGTTTGTTTAAATCGGCGGGGCAACGATGACTACAGAAACGCTAGGAAGCCAAGCTTCATGTGTTTAGCGTCACGTTTCGATGGTATTCCAGCGTCCATCGGGTTCGGGTCAACGGTTCATCAACTTTCCAACAACGACCGTGGAAAAGTCGATCCTTTTGTCTGCGACATCAACAAACGACTACGTTGAAAACGTGCATACGGGCCGCCAAGTGTTGGTCGTCGACGATGATGACGGCGTTCGCACCGCGGTCACCTGGGCACTGGAGGCCGACGGGTTTAGCGTGATTGCGGTTGAGGACGGTCTCGGCGCAATCGAGATACTCGCATCGGCAGCACTGTCTCTCGTCGTGCTGGACCTATCACTCCCGGGGCTCGGTGGACTGGACATCTTGAACCGCCTACGTGCGGCAGAGGCCCGGGATGGTACGTGGCGTCTACCGGTCATTGTGCTTTCGGGGCGAGACAGCGAGATGGACCGGATCATTGGCCTTGACCTTGGTGCTGATGACTACCTCGTGAAACCCTTTTCACCCGGTGAGCTTGCGGCCCGAGCCCGATCGTTGCTTCGCCGCAGCGCAGAGCCCACTCATGGAGGGAAGCAAGCCTTCAAACCCACCGGCTTAGGTGTGGAGATTGACTTCGAGGCACGCAATGTTTGGGTAGATGGAACGCCCGTTGAACTTGCGGCGAAAGAATTTGATCTGCTCGCTTACTTCATCGGCCATCCCCGTCGAGCGTGTCGACGAACGGAACTGCTGGCTGCGGTTTGGTCAAGTGATTCGGGTTGGCAAAACGAGTCCACAGTGACCGAACACGTCTACCGTTTGCGGAGCAAAATCGAGACTGATCCGCAGAACCCAAAATGGTTGGTCACCGTCCGTGCCGTGGGATACCGATGGGAGGGTTAACGATGGAAGGCTCTAAAGCTCAACGGGGAACCGTGCGACGGGTAAACGTGCTGTCGGGTGGCGAAGTAACCGCGGTACTCGATCATCAAACCGCGGTTATGGAAGAAATCGCCGCAGGTACAACCTTAGCCAAAGTCCTTGATTCAGTGGTCCGCGCACTCGAGGAACTGATGCCCGCCAGCCGGTGCTCAGTCCTCCTGCTCGATGACTCAGGAAAGCTCCGCCACGCTTCGGCACCAACGCTACCCGCTGCGTATTCCGCTGCGATCGATGGACTCGTGCCCGGGCCGTTGGCAGGGTCGTGTGGGACCGCGGCTCACTTCGGTGAACCGGCAATCGCGGCAGACGTAACCACCGATCCGAGGTGGGTCCAGTTCCGCCAGCTCGCCGCTGACCATGGTTTACGGGCCTGTTGGTCGAGCCCTATCCGGTGCCGATCACAGGTGGTCGGAACGTTCGCCGTATATCATATGACCCCATACGAACCCGATCAACGAGACGAAGAACTCGTCCGCCGATTCACACATCTAGCGTCGCTGTCCGTCGAGCACGGCCAAGTATCCACGGAACGCGAAGCCCGTCACAGGGCCGAAATTGCCCGGCAATCGGCGGAGCGTGCCAACCTCGCCAAATCTCAGTTCGTCACCGCGCTGAGCCATGAATTGCGAACTCCGTTGCAAGCCATTACCGGCTTCACGGAGAACCTACAGACCCTCGATTTGTCGCCCAATCAGCGCCAGATTGCACTTGAACGAATCGGGCTCGCATCGGCCCACATCCTGTCAATTGTCGATGATGTACTCGACCTTGCGCGGGTTGAAGCAGGTGCTATGCCCATCAACCTGTGCGAGCTCAACGCACAAGAAGTAATCGCTGCGTCACTGGACCTAATCGCACCTCTCGCCGAACGGCGTAACATCATCGTCGAGAGCTCCGGGCCTCCGATAACGGTGAACGCAGATCGTCGACGCCTGCAACAGGTCATCCTCAACGTGATGTCGAATGCCGTTCGGTTTTCACCAGCGAACAGCACCATTCGCATCACCACCGAAGCAGGCGGCGCTGCGGCTGACGAGCAGGGCAATATTCGTGTCATTGATCAGGGGCCAGGAATCCCGAGCGACCTTCTCGCCCGTTTGTTTGTACCTTTCGACCGTCTCGGTGCCGACGCGGGACGTGAAGGTGGGGCCGGACTGGGCCTAGTGCTTGCTCGTCGTCTCACCGAAGCGATGAACGGAACCTTCGAACTGGCCAGTGTGGTCGGGGTCGGCACGCAAATCACCGTCACCTTTGGGACCGTTCAGGCGTCGGAGCCTTCCGCACACAACTGATCGCGCAGCTCCCGCTTCAGCACCTTGCCGTAATTATTCGTCGGTAACGCATCAACGAATCGGTATTCTTTGGGCCGCTTGAATCTGGCGATGTTATCGATGCAGGTCTGGTCGAGGTCCGCGATTAGCGGCACATCCGCGCCGTCGCTAACCACGATGAAGGCCACCACGGCTTCGCCCCACTCTGAATCGGGACGTCCAACCACGGCAGCGGCGCGAACGCCAGGATGACGAAGCAATGCCTCCTCCACCTCGCGGGGGTAGATGTTCATACCGCCGCTGATGATCAGATCTTTGGAACGATCACGCAACGTCAGATAGCCATCGGCGTCGAAGCTTCCAACATCGCCAGTATGCAGCCAGCCACCCCGGAGCGTTTCGGCGGTGGCATCGGGGTGGTTCCAGTATCCGGGCATCACCACATCGCCGCGCACCACAATTTCGCCGATCTCGCCAATGGGCAGTTCGACATCGTCTTCATCGACCACTCTCACCTCCACATCGGTACGCGCTGTTCCAACGCTCGCCAAACGTTCACGCCAACGGGGATGATCGATGTTGTCGTGGTCGGCTTTGGATAGCGCAGTGATGGTCATTGGTGTTTCACCCTGCCCGTAGATCTGAGCCAGACGTGGACCGAACACCGCTAACGCTGCCTCGAGGTCGGCAAGGTACATCGGCGCGCCGCCGTAAATGATGGTCTTCAGATTCGATAAGTCCGCAGAGATAATCGCAGGGTCACTCACCAGCCGCTTGATCATGGTCGGCGCAGCAAAGAACGACAGGCCCGGCCAACGGACCAGCAGCGCGGCTATTTCTGCAGCGTCAACCCCACCGGAATGAGGAATGACACTCACCGCACCCCGAGCAATGTACGGCAACCCATACAGGCCCGAGCCATGCGAGAGCGGTGCGGCATGAAGGATGCTGTCGTGCGCCGAGACATGGTCGATGTCGGCGAAGTAGCTGAGCGACGCCATCATGAGGTTACGGTTAGTGAGAGTGGCCCCCTTGGGACGACCGGTGGTCCCACTGGTATAAAACAACCAAGCCGGATCGTTTGCTTGGCGATCCACGATTTGTATAGGTACAGATGATGTGATGGTATCCCATTGATCACCCGGGGCCACAACCGCTGCTCGAAGCGTTGCAACTGTGCCGGCAAGCGACTCAACATCTTCGACGTGCTCGGGATCGGTAACAACGACGGTCGAGCCGCTGTGGTCGAGAATGTAGGCAATCTCTTCGCGGTGAAGACGGGCATTGACCGGTACGGCCACGAGCCCGGCATGCCAGATTGCGAACAACGCCTCCAGGTACTCGGGCCGGTTGCGCATCACGATGGCCACACGGTCACCAGGGACTAAACCAAATACCCTGAGCAGACCACCAGCGACACTGCTCACCCGCGATGCGAACGTACGCCAATCGGCGTGGACTTGCTCGCCGTCAGCCAGCGCCGGACGGTTGGGTTGTAGCCGTCCGTGACGTTCGATCCAAACAGCCAGGTTCATTGGTTCTCATTTCTGTGTTCGTTACGAATGCCTTGATCTCATTTACGAGAAGTACTCTCAATACTTTTACCTGCCGAGTTCGAAGCACCTGCATTGAAACTCACCGAAGAAGCCGCGATGACGTTGCTGGCAGCCCACGATCATGTCCCGGCGCTATCCGCAATACCAAGTTGATCAACCCTTTGCCCAAGTGTTGGTATTACGGATCGTTAGCGTGACCGGCTGGGCGGCTACGGTTCCGTAGACGGATCTGTTCGAACCACTCGGTATTCGACACCGTCAAGCCCGATTTGCTCGTGGTGTACGCACCCCGCAGTCATCGTGAAAACGTCACCAAACCGGTAGGTGCGAGCTTCGCCGAGGACGGTCAACGTGATGTCCCCAGCGGTGACAATGGCTCGCACATTGAACGGGTGGCTGTGATCGTGCACAACGGTGTTCGGCGCGATTTGTTTGGTCGTTGCGTTCGACCATTCATCGGTCGCTCCAAATGTCTGAGAGGAGATCACAGCGGTTCCTCCTACGCTGGAGCGAAGAGTTCGAGACTGATGTTGTCGGGGTCACGAAACTCCAGCAAGAACGCAGCCCCAATGTTTTTGACACCAGAATGCGCAATGCCTTGCTGGTCAAGAGTGGCGGCTGCAGCGTTCAATTCATCAACGCCAGCGACCGAGAAACTTAGGTGGTCAAGCCCAACCCGGTTCTCATCAAATCGATCACCGGTCGACGCGACAGGTCTCAACCCAAACAGCCCGCTACCGACTTGATAAATGACACCACCGAAGAGAAACCAAAGCGCTTGACGAGTTGCGTCATCGGCGTCGGCTGGCATTTCGTAAGCAACGGGAAACCCAAAAACATCGTCATAAAACTTGCGTGACCGAGCAATATCGGTCACCGTGAGCCGAACGTGGGCGTACCCAAGGGCAGGGATCGTCATGGCTCAAACCACCGTCAATGCAACGTCGATGTTTCCGCGTGTGGCGTTTGAGTACGGGCACACTTCGTGAGCCGCAGTCACAAGCGCTTCAGCTGCGGCGGGGTCCATTCCTGGCACACTGACCGCCATTGCAACTGAGACCCCAAACGCGCCGGGCTTGCCAACCATGGCACCAATAGAGACATCAGCACTGATGGAAACCTCGGCAGGGAGATGGATTTTGTCGCGAGCCGCAACAGCTTTCATCGCACCGATAAAACAAGCCGAATAGCCAGCGGCAAAAAGCTGCTCAGGGTTTGTGCCGGAACCGCCTGCGCCACCGAGCTGCGTTGGCGTTGCGAGCGTCAAGTTGATTTCATTATCCGACGATGTTGTGGTTCCGGAACGACCACCGGTTGATGTTGCGTGAGCTGTATAAACGGCTGATTCGATTGCCATGGTGTTGGCCTTTCTATTGTTGGTGACTTTTGGGATGTAGGAGTAGTTGGCTTATGTGGAGATCGTGGATGTGAACTCAGCGAGGTTCGCTCGAAGCATGTTCAGTTGCGCAGTGAGAGCTTGTAGTTCATCGACCTGACACGCTGTTGCGCAGATGACGTTTGGTGGAATCGCAACGGCCTTCTTCTTTAAGGCACGCCCTGCTTTGGTGAGGGTGATAATCACTCGACGCTCATCGCTCGTGTCGCGTGTGCGGGATAACCGACCAGCTTCTTCGAGCCGCTTCAACAATGGGGTAAGAGTGCCCGAGTCAAGCATCAGTCGATCACCAGCTTGCGACACCGTTAAACCGTCGGTCTCCCAAAGCGCCAACATGACCAAGTACTGCGGGTAAGTCAGACCCAGCGGAGCCAACAACGGTTTGTACAACTTCGTCATCGCCAGCGACGTTGAATACATCGCAAAACACAACTGCTGATCCAAGCGCAACATTTCGAAAGCGTCGGATTCATGCACATCTTGAAGGTAGCACACAATTAAATCGCACACAATCTATTTTACGAATACCAAAGCAAAGGTTGAGTCGGGTGAGCTTTTGTTGGAACCGTTCAGTTCGATACCAAAGACCTCGGCCCCAAAGCTGCGGCAAACGTTGAGAACAAAACTGAGAACAAACGCTCAGTCATCAACCGATTCCATCGGACAGTTTGGTCCTCGCCGATCGACTCGAAGTTGCCAATCTCACCGAATCAGGTTCTTCGTGCCGTTACTCGGCACTCAGAAACACAGATTGGTAAATTACAAGACCGGTGAACAGAAAGAGGCGCAAACAACGGCCCTCCAACTATCGCTCAGAGAGCAATTCTTTCGGCGTCTTGAAGTGCTCGACGGATTGCCGGTAAACAGCATTTGCCGGTCGGGTTCAAATACTCGCAGGCACACAAACCATTAGCAACCGCAGCCTTAACCGATTCTTTGATCGTGCTTCCCCCGTGGCAGGCAAAATCGGCTGCGATGTCTGTCGCAGTATGTCCGAAACAAAAACACACCGGTTCGGGCTTTAAGGCGGACTTGGTTCCAACCTGGGTTACGACATGACGGTCGTCAATCGTTTCGTCGTCGAGGAAGAACACGACCTTGCACGAAGCAGTCGCACAGTAACTCCAAGGGCCATCGACCACCTCAGGGTCGTGGTGCCTAACTGGAGCAACCCCAACGTGGCGCCCAGTCGTTCCGCACACCGGGCAATAACAATCATTCCCTTCTTCACCAGCGCAGCATTCCAACGAATTCAACACCTTTCTTCATGATTCTGCCAACTATTCAAGCCTCGTTGTGAGCAGCACAAGACATCGTTTTTTGCCAAGCTGTGTACCCCAGGGTGGGCTTAGGTGACGCTCAGAGCCTGCTCGTCGGCTAAACCTTAAGCGCTTCGTCGATCCGTTCCACTACAAGTTCCATTACAAATAGTCACGCAAGTGACGGATGCCGTTGATCAATAAATCCTCAGGGCACCCATCTTCGCCTGCACGAAATCCGCAGCTGAGCGTGCGGAATAAAAGTCCAAATCGCCGTCGGGATTCTGAGCCGTTGAATAGCGTTTACGGTTTTGGGGTGAATGTGAACGGAACCCCTCGATCGAGTCGCCGGGCGAAGGTCTCCAAATGATCCAGCCCCGCCCCGTACCGTCCATTGGAGACAAGACTTCCGCAGCAAATCGTGCGTCACAACCAAATGGTTGGGCCTTCTCTGAGAGCGACCGGATTTCGCTTTACGCCATTATCGAAGCACGTCGCGATATCCGCCGTTTCCGCGCCGACCCGATTCCCGATTCCACACTGATGCGGGTGTTGAGCGCAGCCCATTCTGCCCCCTCCGTAGGTCATTCGCAGCCCTGGCGATTTGTTGTCGTTACCAATCCAGCCACCCGAGAAAAGGCGGGCTGGATTGCCGATCGTGAACGCTTACTCCAGGCCGATCTTCTTGAACCAGAAGCAGCCCGACAGCTCCTCGATCTACAACTTGAGGGCATCCGTGAAGCCCCTGTCGGCATAGTGGTTTGCTGCGATCGCCGAGTGACACCAGGCGGTGTGTTGGGGCGGGCAACCTTGCAAGATTCCGACATGTGGTCCTCAGCTTGTGCCATCGAAAATTTGTGGCTCGCCGCTCGCGCAGAAGGTCTTGGGGTCGGTTGGGTTACCCTTTTTCCTCGGCACGAATTGGCCGAACTCGTTGGTTTACCTGAAGGCGTGGTTTCGCTCGGATGGCTGTGTATTGGCTGGCCCGATGAGCGTCCACCAGACCCAGGGCTTGAGCGAGCTGGCTGGTCAAGGAAGCTACCCCTTACCGATGTGCTTGTATGGGATTCCTGGGACTCGAACACGCTTTCCGCGCCCGTATCGCGTTTGCGTGCCCCCAACCAACATGAAATCGTGAGTGCAAGAGACTATGCCGACGTGTTGCTTACACCGCAAGGCTCACTCGGCATACTTGATCGAGCTGTAGACAAGGCCATGGCCAACGGTTACCGCGAAGGTGATCGTGGAACGTTGGTACTCGTCGGTGGTGACCATCTCGTTGCCGATCTCGGTGTCACGGCGTTCAAACGTTCCGTAACCGCTGATGTATTGGCCGCAGCCATGGAAGGACAATCAGTTGGCACCGCAATCGCTCGCGCTAGCGGTTTCGAAACAATCGTCATCGACGCCGGGTCGAGTACCGGAGACCTACTACATGCCGACGCACTCTCACGAGACCTGGTCCTTGAACTTATAGATCGCGGATACGAGACCGGAATCACGGCAGCTACGAAGGGCTTGGTCATTCTTGGCGAAGTTGGAATGGGCAACACCACCGTTGCCGCCGCGCTGGCTGCCTTGCTACTTGACCTTCCCGCTTCGGTCGTGGTTGGGCGTGGATCAAGCTCAGATTCCGCCATGGTTGAACGGAAACGATCGGTAGTTCACGACTCGCTAGCTCGAGCCAGTCGGCTCCACGGCAAAGCTTTGGTTGATCCGGTTACCAAGCTTGCGGCACTGGGAGGACCGGAGTTTGCCTATCTTGTAGGCGTGGTCCTCGGCGCCGCGAAAGCTAGGCAAAGCGTGATTCTTGATGGGCTTGCCACCAGCGTTTGCGCACTCTTGGCGTGCCAAATGGAACCTGGAGTGCAGGGGCACCTCATTGCCGGACAGCGCAGCAGAGAACCCATCCACCAAAACGTCCTCACCGCACTCGGGCTCGAACCCCTCCTTGATTTGCGCATGCGGGCGGGTGAAGGTGCGGGCGCCGTTCTGGCCGCGCAGGCACTTATCACAGCCCTTTCGGCGAGAAGTATGACGGCGCGAACCTCGATGGCCGACGACTACAGCAGGACCGGAAGTTTGCGAAGCAATCGGGTTTGGCCGCTAATCGTTTGACTGATGGCGGCACCATACAGCTATCCGAATGCCGGGAAATGCCTCCAGCAATTAATTGCGAGCCGACGATTTCCTCGAGGCCGGATCCAACAGATCTCGAAGTTCACCAGCACCAAAGCTCATCCATCGAACCTATCGCAACAGGGCATACACAAAGAGGCCACCCTTGGCACGAGTGCAGGAACCGTAGTCAAGTGCGAGGTCTTTCCTCTCGCTCCCAACAGCCCCGAAGACTTCATGCCGAGATCGCTGCGTAATGATATACGTGCACATACATTAAGCGTTCATAGAAATGTCGCCGTTGATGCCAGCGCCCCCATCGGCCGTTAGCAGCTCGCCGGTGATAAAGGCCGATTCATCGGAGGCAAGAAACACCGCGGTGTAGGCAATGTCCATCGGGTTGCCAATGCGGGTCAAACGACCTCCCGTGAGGCCGATACCTACACCGGAATCACTACGTCCACTTACTACTCGCCCAACCACGATGCAGTTGCTACGGATGCCAAACGGAGCACCCTCAACGGCAAGAACTCGCGTGGTGCTATTCATAGCGCCTTTGGCTGCGGCGTAGGCACTGAATCCGGTGAATCCGGCCAAGGACTGCCCCGAAGAAATGTTGACAATGGCCGCGCCCTCGCCAGCTTGCAAATGAGGCCACGCATACTTTGAGGCCCAGAACACATTTCCGGTAAGTGTGCCGAGAAGAATGTGATTCCATTCCTCGGTTGAGTACTCCGCCAAAGGCTTCACCGTGGTGGCCACAGCATCAGTTGGAGCAGCATTGTTGATCAACGTCGTCAGCCCACCAAAACGCTCAACCGTGGCTTCAACTACCGAACGAACGCTTTGCTCATCATTGACATCGAGTTTGAAAAACTCGGCCTCGCCACCAAGATCCTTTATACGCGCCACAACCTTTTGACCGCGGTCTTCAGTACGCCCGGTGACGGCAACTTTCGCCCCTTCCAATGCAAACAACTCAGCCATTGATCGGCCAATCCCACGAGTTGATCCAGAAATTAGGGCAATCTTTCCTGCCATGCGTGTACCGGTGGTGCTCATGAGTTCTCCAGCTGTAGAGCGGCGCAAATTCGCCGGGTAGTTAGCTACGGCCCACCATCCTGACGGCTCAACTTCCTGCCGTCCAAACCACCGCTGCAACGTTTTCCCGGGTTTAGAACTGGGAAGCGCTTAAGCCCTCGCCTTAGTATCGGGCATATGCGAGTTGTCGACCTCTTTACTCAATCGTCCTCCACAATTACGTTCCCCGACAACACTCATTGTGAGGCAAGTGGTGTCGCTGAATCCGGAGCGCAACTAGCTTCTCAGTTACACTCCGAGGGTTACCAACCGGGTGATCGAATCGCCGTGTGTTTGCCCAATAGCCGACTGTATTTGGAACTCATCGTGGCATGTTCTTTGTTGCGCCTTGTGCTCGTTTCCGTAAACACCCGGTATAGCGAGCACGAAGCTTCAGAATTGGTAGCGCGATCCGGCGCGAAGCTTTTCGTCGACAAAAACGATGCCCTCACCCTCGTAGATTCAAGCACTGCAGGATCGCCCAACCAGCGTCTCGAAAATTCCGTACACCCCGATGCTCCCTACCTCGTATTTACCACGTCTGGCACCACAAGCAAACCCAAGATGGTTCTCCACAACCAGCGATCAATTGCGGTACATGGCGTCCATGCGGCGCAAGCATTTGGCTACACCAACAACGACACGGCGTTGTTAATCATGCCGTTCTGCGGCACGTTTGGCTTCTCGAGCCTTACCGCTGCACTAGCAGGAAACACCAACATCGTGGTGGCCGATCATTTCGATGCTCCTACGACAGCGAAATTGATTGTTGAACACGGCGTCACGGTACTCAATGGCAGCGACGATATGTTCCATCGCTTAGTGGAGGCCGGAGCCGATCTGTCGAGCATTCGTCTTGGTGGCTACGCCCGCTTCAATACGAGCCTCGATGGAATCGTTGCGCGAGCGAAACAAGTAGGCGCACATATTTCAGGTCTCTACGGAATGAGCGAAGTCCAAGCACTATTTTCCCTTCGTAATCCATCCGAAACCGCCGATAATCGATCTAAAGCCGGCGGGACCATGGCAGCCGATGCTGCGGCGTATCGAATCATCGACGGAGAATTACAACTTCGCGGCCCGAGCTTGTTTGCTGGATATCTGGCTGAGGGAGGAGCCCAAATCGACAACGCGCTAACTGCCAAGAACTTCGACGAGGGCTGGTTTAAAACTGGTGATGCCGCGGAAGCCGAATCAGATCGTACGTTCACATACCACACTCGGATCGGGGATGTTCTTCGCTTAGGCGGATTCCTAGTTGCTCCAGCCGATATCGAGTCAGTGCTCCTCGAGCTCGAATCCGTTAGCGAAGCTCAGGTAGTCACCGTTGATCTCCCTACGGGAGCGCGACCCGTAGCGTTCGTGATGGCCGACGAACACTTCGATGAGTTGGCGGCCATATCCCACTGTCGCCAACGCATGGCCCGATACAAGGTGCCCATTCGAATCATTCCACTTGATTCCTTTCCTGTCACTCCAAGTGCAAACGGCAACAAAATCCAACTGGTCAAATTGCGTGATCTAGCGGCAGCAACCGTGCATGCGCCAAAGATTTCGGCTTTGTAATTTCAAGAAGTGGCCAGCACTATCTCCGCTAACACGGGAACGAAAGGTGAGGGCATCGGACATTTCAGAAAAAAACGGATTCCGATGTTTGACGGAACTTAGCGTGGGTAGTGAAACGGGGCTACTAATCACGAGCTTAAGGAAATTAAAATGTCAACCGATAAAAACACCACAAAAGACCTCATGGAAGTACTCGCTGACGGGCGGGAAGGTTTCATGAAGGGTGCCGAAAAACTCGACGAAAGCAACTCGCCAGAAATCGCCACCGTGTTTCGCCAATTCGGCCAACAACGGTCTGCGTTTTACGGTGAGCTAGAAACTATGGCCAAGGAATACGGCGACGATATCGACGAATCCGGATCGGTAGCGGCCAGTCTTCATCGTGGGTGGATGTCGCTCAAGGACGCACTTTCGGGTTCGAGTCCAAAGGGTGTTGTGGATGCCGCTGAACAAGGTGAAGACCACGCTATGAGCGCGTATCAAGATGCCCTGGACTCAGATATCTCAACTGGACTTCGTAGTGTTGTGCAGCGTCAATTCAGCGACGTTCAGAACGCCCACGCAACTATTCGCAATCTGAAGGAAAACCTAAAAGCTGCGTAGCCCTTGAGTTAATTTTGTCGATATTCCCGGCCCTCAACATAACCGGCTATCGACAAATGAGTC
>JAYUVJ010000414.1:0-5239 GCA_043754155.1 Acidimicrobiia bacterium | reverse complement strand
GAACGCGCCACCCGAATGCTCGGTTCCACCAAGCCCGCATCACGCAAAACCACCATTGTTCTCGACCCGTATGTGACCGCCACGCTGATCGGCATTCTCGGCGGCACGCTCAATGGTGAGGCTGTATTGAAGGGCCGTTCGCTGTTCGCCAATCGCGTCGGGGAATCCGTTGCCGTTGCCGGTCTCACCCTGGTCGACGATGCCACCAACCCCCTCGCCTACGGTGCCACTCCGTTCGACGCCGAAGGCCTAGCCACCCGACGAATTCCTTTAATTGCCGACGGGGTACTGCAAGGCTACGTTCACAACTCAGTTTCCGCACGCCGAGCAGGAGAGGGTGCCGTATCAACTGGATCTGCCGTACGCGGTGGCTTCAAATCCACTCCCGGAATTGGTTGTCGTGCTCTGCTTTTGAATCCTGGTTTGCTAAGCGCGCAGGAGATTATGTCCCAAGTGGGTGACGGCGTATTAATTCAATCCATTAGCGGCGTGCATTCGGGCGTAAACACCATTTCGGGTGACTTCTCCGTCGGCGCGGAAGGCTTGGAAATCAGCGGCGGAGCCATCGGTGCCCCCATCCGCGAATTCACCATCGCCTCCACCATCCAACGCATGCTGAACGAAATCGTGGCCATCGGTTCCGACCTCGAATACCTCCCCGGAGGCGCCACCGGCTTAACCCTAGCCATCGACGGCATCTCCCTCTCCGGCTCGTAACACCGAGGCTAACCATGGAAGTGACCGAGACGGTTGAGCCGGCGAAATAGGGCTGGGTGGCGGGCTGGTTGGAGGCCAATGGCTCGGTGAAGCGGGAGATTTGGTTGGTTTGGCCGAAGGGAAGGAAGACGTTATCCAAATCGGAACAGAAAAGCAGCAAGCGCGAACCGCAGCGAGATCGTTACGCAAAGCATTGTCGGCTGATGACCGTCGCGCGAAAAGTCTTTTAATTTCTACACATATCATTACCTCGACGGCGTGGGCTAACTCAAACGCGGCGCTTAGCTACTTTGCCGCTGGTTCTGAAGTTGATCTAGACGGTTTGTTTGACCTCGCCAAAACGCACCGAATCGGCGATCCACTTAGACCACAGACCCTAGGAGCGCCCATCGTCGAAGGTGAGAACATTCGCTTTGCCAATGTCGTCACCGGAATCGATGGAAACCCTGCGGTACGAGTTGGGGAGTTCGGTCTGCGCGAACCAACCGGCGAGCCTGTCAATCTGAATCACGTCGGTTTGGTGCTGGTGCCGCTTTTGGCTTTCGACGACCAAGGGAATCGGCTGGGTTCTGGAAAGGGGTTTTACGATCGGTTTCTGGTGGCAAACCCTGCGCTCACAACACGAGCCGCCATCATGGGCGTGGCCTTTGGGGCCCAGCAGCTTCCAACAATTCCCGTGGAACCCCACGACTTCGCCCTTGACGCCGTGGTGACCGAGCAAGGAATTCGTTGGCTCAAAACAAGAAGTCCGTGAAGTAGCAGAAGAATTTGAAGAATGTGAAGAACATTTACGTACACGCCATAGCAAGCTAGGCGCTGGTACGTTCTTTGTCTCGGAGGTTGAGAATTGATTGCGGGATGGATCGGTGCTCGTATCTTTGTCGTCCCGTCCGTCTGCCCTAGGTGCCCCTTGTCGTTCACCACTAACGCCGCATCAGCCCAGCTGCCAGCTACCCACACACCGCTGCCCATGGCGGCTCCACCCAGTTTGGCCCTCATCGCCGCCGCCGCCGACCGGCGAATTCGCACGCTCCTCGAGGCGGAGTTGATCCGCTGGTCCAACATAGATCCGGATTTGGCCGCTCCGCTGTCCTCACTTCGTGACCTGGTTTTGGCCGGGGGGAAGCGATTGCGTCCGGCCTTTTGCCATTGGGCTTTCGTAGGGGCAGGTGGTGATCCAAGCGATCCTCGGGTTGTTGATGCTGGGGCCGGGCTGGAGATGCTCCACACCTTCGCGCTCGTGCACGACGACATCATGGATAATTCCCGCACCCGGCGCGGTATGGACGCCGTGCATATCCAATTCAGTGACGAGCACCGCCGCCAGGGTTGGCAATCCGAGGAACGACGCTTTGGTGAAGGGGTAGCCATTCTGGTGGGCGACATGGCGTTTGTGTACGCCGATCAATTGCTCGAAGGGGCCAACCCCGAGGCGATTCGTATCTTCACCGAGTTACGAGTGGAGGTCAACATTGGTCAGTACCTTGATTTGTTAGGCACCGTTCGCGGACGACCAACGCTGGAAACCGCCCAACGTATCTGCCAATACAAATCTGGTAAGTACACCATTGAACGCCCGTTGCATCTGGGTGTGTCATTGATGGGTGCTCTGGCCTTAGCGAAGTTCGAACGTGCGCTTAGTGCTTACGGTTTGCCACTCGGTGAGGCCTTCCAACTCAAAGACGATTTACTGGGCACACTCGGCGATAACGATTTGATTGGAAAACCCGTCGGCGATGATCTGCGCGAGGGCAAACCAACCGCGCTCGTTGCTCGTGCCATCGCCGCAGCCACCCCATCCCAGCTTGAGGTTCTCGACGGTATCGGCAGCCCCGATCTGGCCGACGATCAGATAACCGCCATCCAACAAATTCTGGTCGACACCGGCGCGGCGAGCGAAGTCTCCAATGCAATCGAGCTCCTCCGCGATGAAGCCCTCAATGCCATCTCCGTCTCCGGCTTACTCCCCGAAGCCGTCTCAGCGCTCAGCGAACTCGCCTACTACGTAACCGATCGCGATCACTAGCGCACCTGCACAACAGTCCGACGCTCCCACTTTGGCAACGAAACCTCGTTACATCGCTGGCGGGAGGAAAGTCGCGAATGGAAGTGCACGCTCGCGAACCGATGTGCACGTGCAGAACCACACACAAGCGTGCACTTTCGCCACGTTTCTTCTCGAAAGCCCCACAGACGAAGCCGCTTGAAAGACCGTGGCATTCGTCGTGACGATAACGCAAAGACTCACGGAAGCACTAGAACTTAAGGGCGGAATGGAACGTAACGGCAATCCCGAACCTCGGGGCCGATGAGCAACACAAAGAAGGCACCTTATGCGCATCGTAATTGTTGGAGCAGGCCTCGGCGGACTTTCGGCTGCCTGTCATCTGAGCGGCAAGGGCCACGACATCACCATTGTTGAGCGGGCTGCAGTTCCTGGCGGGCGTGCTGGCCTCATCGAAGACAGCGGCTACCGCATCGACCCGGGCCCCTGTGTGCTCACGATGACTGGCATCTTGTCTGATGCGTTCACGGCTGCTGGTGCGTCTATGGATGAGTTCGTGAAGATTCATCCCGTCGATCCTTCCTATCGAGCCACATTTCATGAGTCCGACGGTGGCGGCGAGCTTCGCGTGCGTCACGGTCGCGAGGCGATGACGGAGGAGATCCGCAATTTTGCTGGCCCTAAAGAAGCGGCGCAGTTCGGCAAATTCGTGGACTGGTTAACCAAGCTTTACGAGGTGGAGGCACCAGCCTTTATTGACCGCAACTTCGACAACGTTTTGGACATGGCTCGGCCCATCAAGCCCGGTTTGCAATTGCTGTCGCTAGGCGGTTTTGCCAAGCAGCACAACTTGGTAGCGAAGTATTTCAAAGATCCACGACTGCAAAAGATCTTCACCTTTCAGGCAATGTATGCGGGCTTATCACCGTTCTCCGCTTTGGGTGCCTATGCCATCATCACCTATATGGACACGGTTGCTGGCGTGTACTTTCCCGAGGGTGGCATGCACGCCGTGTCCACCGGTTTGGCTAATGCTGCAGCCGGTGCTGGTGTGGAGATTCGCTACAACGCCAACGTGGAACGCATTCTACGGGCGACGGGTTCCAACGGTCCGGTGCGTGGTGTTCGGCTTTCCAACGGGGAGACGTTGCCTGCCGATGCGGTCGTGGTGAATGCCGATCTACCTGTCGCCTATTCGACTTTGCTTCCCGAGTTGGAGGTGCCGCGAGTTGTTCGTAAGGGCGAGTATTCGCCGAGTTGTGCGTTGTGGCTTGCTGGGGTTAAGGGTGCGTTGCCTAAGGGTACGGAGCATCACAACATTCACTTTGGGTCGCAATGGAAAGAAGCGTTCGATGCGCTATTGAAAACCGGCACCCGTATGCCCGATCCATCGCTGTTAGTAACCGTACCTACGTTTTCCGATCCATCACTCGCCCCCGAAGGTCGTCACATTTTGTATGTGCTCGAACCAACTCCGCACCTCGGGGGCACCATCAACTGGGACACTGAGCGTCCACGCATTCAGGCCGACATTGCCCGACGAGTAACCGAGATGGGTTACCCCGCATCGTCAGCCGATGTTGAGGTCGAACATTTTCTGGACCCCAACGATTGGGAACGCCAAGGCATGGCCATGGGCACCCCATTTGCGTTGTCGCATAAGTTCTTCCAAACCGGTCCCTTCCGCCCCAAAAACACCGACATGCGAGTACCCGGACTGATCTTCGTAGGTTCGTCCACCGTCCCCGGAGTTGGTGTCCCCATGGTGCTCCTCTCAGGCCGCCTAGCCGCCGAGCGGGTTTCACAGCTGTAGGTGGTGGAGTTTGGCAATCCATTGAGCGAAACAGCGCTATCTAAGCGTGATTCCGCTCAATGGATTTACGCAGCCTGGCTCGAACAGAGCCGCAGGAGCGAGAAGATGAGTTGGTGAAGGGTTTCCGGGTCGATTTCCGGGGTGATTCGGTGCACCGTCCATCCCGAAATCGCTAGTTCGGTGTCGCGATCGATATCGCGCTTCCAGTCTTTTCGGCCACCATGCCATCGAAACCCGTCGATTTCAATGATCAGTCGGTATTTGGGCCAGGCCAGGTCAACTTCAAATCGGTGACCGTTCACGGTGCGAATCACAAACTGGAAGCACGGCTGCGGGCCAGGGAAGGTACCGAGCGTCTGCTTGATTCGTTGCTCGGCCCTGCTTCGAGTGAGCGCCTTCCCACCCAGGGGACTCCGTTCGTCAATGAGCGAGCGAAGCAGATGAACACCTCGAGTCCCCGCCGCTAGGTCAACTTGTCGTTGAAGTTGTTTGATGGCTGTTTGTTTCTGCAGCAACGCGTCATCGAAGCAACGTTCGAGTTCGCTTCTCGTCAACTCGGCAGAGGCGTCTAGCAAGGCACGGGGGATAGTGGAGACAGGTAGCCCGCGAACTTTCGTGAGGTCCGAATTTTCTAGTCGATTCGTTCTGATCACCTTGGCATTGAGCATCTGACATCGCTTTCCCGACCGAATCAGGATGGTCGG
>JAYUVJ010000413.1:0-3246 GCA_043754155.1 Acidimicrobiia bacterium | reverse complement strand
GCGCGTTCCCCACGATGTTCGTGGCTGCACTAAGTACGCGAAGAATCGGTCGGTCTAGTGCCTGAGCTGCCCGAAGTTGAAACAGTTCGCTTGGATCTCGATCGAGCCATTGTCGGACGGACAATCGAATCGGTTGTGCTGGGTCGATTGAGATCCGTGCGTAGGTATGCGGATCCGAATGTTTTCATCGATCAACTAGTTGGAGCGCGCATCGCATCGACCGGTCGATTGGGAAAGTACCTGTTCATCCATCTTTCCGGTGCTGTTGGTTTAAATGGAAGGTTTGACTTAGCTCACAAACGGGCTCAAGACAAGCCGGAGGACAGGGCGGACGAAGGGGCCGAAAACGGTGCAGATAACGGTGCTGATAACGGTGCTGATAACGGCGGTGACAGCGGCTGCGTGGAAGATTCAGTGCTGGTGGTACACCTACGAATGAGTGGCCAGTTGCTACTTCCGCATGGCGGACCTACTGCAGAGATTGCTAAGCACACCCATGTTCGTATCAAGTTTGATGACGGCAACGAGCTGCGATTCGTTGACCCGAGAACCTTTGGGGAGATGTATGTAACCACGCCCGGTCTTCCCGAACTAGCGCATCTCGGTCCCGACGCTTGGACCCAATTGTCGTCGGGAAAAGAACTTCGTGCACGTATGAAGAGTCGACGGATTGCCTTGAAAGCTGCCTTACTCGATCAAACAGTTACGGCAGGAATCGGCTCAATCTATGCCGATGAAATCTCCCATCGGGCTGCTCTGCGTCCAACGCGAAGCGTGGCCAAGCTCACCGGTAAGGACTTCGATCGACTCTACGTCTCCATCACCGAGGTGTTGGGCGAAGCCATTGCGGCACGGGGTTCCACCCTGGGAGACGGTCAGTATGTGGGGCTCGACGGCAGCGCTGGAACCTTTGCCGTTGCACATCGCGTACACGCTCGGGTGAAAGTTGGATGTGCAACGTGCGGGGGCGAAATTTCTACCGGCATAGTGGCCCAGCGCAGCGCATACTGGTGTCGTAGCTGTCAAAAGTAGGCGCGCGTTGGTTACTGCGACCGGAGCCCGGCTCGTATACCGATGTCATCCAAACCCATAAGGCGTAATTACAAGCTTTTGAGAAGTTTGCAAAGGTCGCGAAAAACTTCGTCTCGTGCTGGCACTTCGTGTAAGGCGTGATCGAGTGTTGGGTGAACTTGCAATGTGAACTTACCGGTTTTCGCCAAACGCTTGAGTGAACGAGGTGTTCGCCATTGTAGGAAACGCAAGCCTCGATCATCGGGTCCAAACACCAAATGTACCTGTGTACCTTGAGCAATCCATGAGTCAATCCATGTAATGCAGAGATGGCGTTTGCCTACCAACTCTTCAACCGCCGCCCCTTTGCGACGCAAGTTGAGTTTCTGATCAAGCTGCGATATGCGATGTCGACTGAAATTTGTGTCTTCGGCCTCGGCCATCGAGCCGGGGGTTCCGCAGCGGTAAAACTGCGGGCTCAGCGAAACGATTGCCACCACGCTTGGGTCGACCGTAGTTCCAAGCGCCGAGAACGCGCTTGCACAAAGGCCTACTACCACGATCTTTTGGTGGCCCATTGCTCGAAGCAATGCAATGCCATGAGCAACATCTTCGAAGGTCTCAGATCCGTAGGTATGGAACGCTGGTTTCCCTGGCCAGGTTCCACTGTTGCCCACACCGGATAGATCAAGTCGCAGAACGTTGTGTCCCGCCGAAGCGAGTGATCGTGACCACGACACCCAAGCGCGTCCGGGCCCAACACTTCGCTCAACGCCGGAATTGAGAAGCAGCACAGCAACGGTTGAGGTGGCGGGTGTTTTTATTGGTTCGGTGGTGACGGCTGACAGCGAGGGTTCGCCAACGCGGAAAACACGTTCGCGTAGGGTCTCCCCGTTCACACGAAAGGTCGCTCCTTGGGAAAAGCATCGTCGAGTGTCTCCCCGGCCGGTGAACTCCTCGGCGTCGACCATGGACTCGCCGTAGAGCTGACCTTTGAGAAGGTCAATGAGCGCTTGCGGCGCGCTGGCAAGTTCGGAGGACGTGTCGAGCCATTTGGCTATTCCCTCAACACGTGATTCATACACTGCGGTGCCGAGACTCCGAAGGTGGGAAGCGAGATTCTTGTCGGTGGAACGTTCGCTTGCATGAACGATCTCAACTCTCGGTGCGGGGGAAGTGGAAAGGCCCAATAGGTCCAAACTGCTGAGTCCTTTACGCAGCTCGTCTGGATAGGAAAAGCCACCAACCACCAACGGTCCACTCTCCGTGGATGGTTGGGACGGGGGCGATGCTGAAGTGATTGGTGCGGCCCATGACGGTTGTAGAGGGCCGAGCTCATAATCGGCTGTGGGTTCCGAAGATACCGCCTTCTTGGCTGCAGCGAGCATGGTGAGCTCGCGTACCATTCGACGTCCAGTCACCACTGGAGAAACGGCAATGATCTGTGTGATGGACCCGTTTCCAAATGGCACCCACTCAGGCACTGCGCTTCTCGACTGTTCCACGAGAACATTCGAGGGCTCTGCGGCGGCGGCCAGCGCGAGTGTCCCACCGAGACGGATCCCGATAAGGGTGACGTCGGGGAAGTTCAGCGCGCTTACGGCATGGTGAATGCCTTCTAGCCAAGAGCGAACTGATGGATTGTCACCACTAGAGTCACCAGTTCCGGGATGGTCGTAACGAAGTACGGTGTGGCCGGCCAGAGCGAGTTCCTCGGCGACTATTCGTAGACCCCAACCAGAGGTAAGTTCTTCGTAACCAAACCCGGGCACGATCACGATCCGCCGAGAATTGAGGATGTTACCTGTCAGTGGTTTGTGTATCCAGCCTCGCATTGGTTGTTCGGCGGGTCCAAACCAAACCGGTGACCCAAAGGGCTGGATCACCTCGCTCGAAATGTCCTCGTCGACAAACTCCAACCCAAGACTTCCAAAGTCTTTTGGGTCACCCACGTTTGGGTCACCTACGTTTGGTGCAGTTACGTGTGGGTCACCTACGTTTGGGTCACCTACGTTTGGGTCACCGACATTTGATTCACCTACGTTTGGTGCAGTTGCGTGTGGTTCACCGACATTTGATTCACCTACGTTTGATTCACCGACGTTTGGTACCGATACATCTGCGGTTTCGATGTAGGTAGATGTGAGGTCCGTAGGCTCTACGCCCGTAATTGTCATGTCTGTAATCATTCCCATGTCACCCGTGCGCTAGACCTGCTGTTGAGTGCCCTAATTA
>JAYUVJ010000412.1:0-15055 GCA_043754155.1 Acidimicrobiia bacterium | reverse complement strand
ACCGCACCCATGGCTTTAGGTCCGGCGTTCCCTGCAGCGCCAGCTTCGGCAATGGCCGCCGAGATGATGGCATTGAGTTCCTCGTCGGGCATTTCGGCTGGCATGTAACGCGACAGGATGACAATCTCGGATTGCTCTTTGGCGGCCAACTCGGGGCGTCCACCTTCGGTATAGAGGGCCGCCGAATCGACACGCTTTTTCGTCTCAGCGCGAACGATGGTGATGATCTGATCGTGGCTCAGTTGGATCTGTTCTTTGCCCGCTACCTCGGCGTTCCCAACGGCGGCTAGCAACATACGTAACGTGCCAGTGACATCAGCATCACGGGCCTTCATCGCCATGGTGAGATCATCTCGAATGGATTGCTTTGAAAGTGCCATCCCCCAAGGCTACCGGCCAGCGTTCAACCCCCTCCCTATTTGCAGCGGCAAATCTTGGCTAGGGGCGAAGACACGATAGGTGTGCAGAAGACCAAGAACCTCGGAAGTGGCCGATGGATCACTCAATGAAGCACCAGACAGTTCCGCGCCGAAGCACCCCGTCAACTGCTTTACTGTCCAAACACTGCTTTTACTGTCCAAACACTGGGGCTTGAATTGCTCATGACCGTCACGTTACCCCTCTAGCCATTTTCGCACCCCCCACGGGCCACGGAAAGGCCACGGTTTCTGCCCAACGCAGATCCTGCTCGTTTGGTTAAGTCGTAATCAGAAAAATCGCGATCTGGTGCCGCTCGTTGTTATCTCGTGACCGGCTGGTGCCACGTTGGCGGGCTGGTGCGTCAGCAGTCGGTCACGCTGGCACCCACTGGCCACAAGCTGGCACCCACTGGCCACAAGCTGGTCACAAGTCTGAAATGCCGACGGGAACGAACCAGTACTCAGACTCTCGTAATAGGGTTTCGTCATGGCCACTGCTGCAAGCGAAGCAAATACGAACAAGATTCCCAAGATCGTCGCCCATCGAGGTGCCAGTAAGGCCGAACGTGAGAACACCATCGCCGCATTCCACGCAGCATTGGCGCAAGGTGCCGACATGGTGGAGCTCGACGTCCGCCGAACTTCCGATGGCAAGCTCATCATTCACCATGACCCTCACGTGGTTACCGAAGCTGGCACCACTCATGTGATCGGCGAACTCCAAGCCGTTGACCTCCCCCCGCACGTACCTTCGCTCACCCAAGCGCTAGACGCGTGCGCAGGGATGGAAGTCAACGTCGAAATCAAGAATGACGACGCGGAACCCGATTTTGATGCGTCCCGGTCATTGGCCGATGCGGTGGTCGAAGTCCTACGTCCACGTAGCGATTGCGATCAAATGCTCGTATCGTCGTTTGACTACGAAACCATCCAACGAGTGCGCGCCCTTGCTCCAGAGATCAAAACGGGTTTTCTGTTCGTCCTCCCCGAACTTGATTCGGCTCTCGAAATGCCACTCGCTGCATTCATCAATCGCATCGCCGAAGACGGCCACGTTGCCATCCACCCTCACCGCTATGCAGCCACCGCAGAACTTATCGAAGCCGCACATGCCCGCAATCTCGCCGTAAACGTTTGGACCGTAGACGAACCCGAAGAACTTCGTGCACTTAGCAATCTGGGTGTCGATGCCCTCATCACTAACACCCCCGAAGCCGCCCGAGCAGCCATCCAATCCGCCCCGTAGCTTTCTCTCAAAGACGATGCCCGGGTTATACCTTCCACGGAAATAGCAGCATCCGTCCGCAAGTCGCTCCAAAGCATATGAGCCGAGATTGGCGGAAACGTCACCTATCACGATTTGCTACCTGCTTCATTGAAGCTGGGCTGATGAGAGACGAGCTATTCCGCGTAGTCGACCGCAACGGCAAGAGCAGAGCAGATCTTTGTCATTGTGGCGTGCGGGACGAACCCAAGAAGGCCCAAGAGATTGGTTCGCTCAACCAAGCAAATCATGTCGGCGTTAACAACTGATTGTTGGGCGATCCCGGATTCAGTCCCGAGCGTAACTTCTGTAGCAAGCCCCCGAATCCTCGTTGTCACCGGTGCCACCAAAACTGCGCTGAGGTGTTGACCCATTGGATCCCGGGTGACGATAACGACCGGTCGGCGCTTGTTTAGCTCCGCCAACCAAACCTCGCCCCTTCTGGGCTCCGCTACCCCGTTTACGCCGATTCGGTTGGCGTTCACTTGATATCGGGATACATGGCGGCCCAGTCGGTATCGTCATCGAGGTCAGACAATTTTGGCTGGTACTGGCGACTTCGATCTCTTCGCTGGTCTGGGGCATCCGAAGGTAGGCCTCAACATCACGTTTGGTTCGTTCTGAACGCAGAAGTTCTTTGAGTGCTCGATCTATTGCTGCCGACGTCGAAGTTGCGCCAGTTAACCGAATGACCTCATTCATTGTGTTTTCGGTCGAGAGTACTGGTGACCTTCTCCTTTGCCATACCCAACACCTTACTTTTTTCCTTCGACAGGGCCGCCAGGGCCGGCATACTTGCAGTGCGCCAACGGTGCCTCCAGCGCAATCGTTAAGTGACTACGAGGCTTAGGACTTCGGGTTCGTAGCGGAAATCGAGAAGCTCAGCGTTGCCTAGGTGGTCGCCGTCGACTTGCCACGGGAAAGGGCGATGGGCGTGGACGGTGAAGCCGGTGAGATGGGTGCGCACATCAACATTGCGGTGTTTGGCGAGACGACCACCACCACGAATTGCTGCGGTCACGGCACTCAGGGTGCCGAGGAGATCGAGCTTCTTAAGCGTAACCAGCGAGAGCGGATTGTCGAAGTTTGCTTGGGGGGACAACGACAACGCTCGAGGTCCTAAGTATGTATAGGGATCGGTGTTCATGGCGATGGCGAAAAACCCGTCGACAAAATCTGAACCAGCCCCTAAACGAGAAGCCGATAGTGCAGACGACGAGGAATCCGATGGTGATATCAAACGCTGGGCAGATTGCGCAGCGAAGGGGAGTCCCCGATCCGGCTTGCCGGTTGGAAAGGACTCACTGGCGGGACTCGAAGCGGAGCGGAGATGGGGCCCGTCAGCGTGAATCAGGGCATCGGGGTCCTTGCGAGCAGCCATGGCGCCAGGCCCGATCGAAGAATCAGGACCAAAGGAAACCCGAAAGTGTGCATGCTTACGATCGAAGCGGCGAGCCCAGGTATCAATGGCAGCGAACATGAACAGTGGATGGCCCAACCAACGCTTTAGCTGTCCCCGCTTCTCTACCTGTTCAACCACCGCAGCGTCGTATCCCATGCCGACGTGAAACAAGAAGAAGCGTCCGTTCACATTGCCGAGCCCAACTCGTCGAATGGATGAGCGGCCAATCGCTTCGAGCAACTGGGTGGTGGCCTCAACAGGTTCATTGACAAAGCCGATAGTGCGAGCGAACACATTGGTGGATCCACCAGGAAGCACACCAAGGGCCGTAGGCGTACGTACTAATCCGTTGGCGACTTCGTTGACGGTTCCGTCGCCACCAAGAGAGACGACCAACTCAATTCCCTGGGCCGACGCACCCTGAGCCATTCGGGTGGCATGTCCGCGGCGCTTGGTTTCAGAAACCGTGAGATCGTGCTCGGCCGCCAAAGCGTTCTGAATCATCACGCGCCCACGGGCAGTGACCCCCGAAGCCGACGGGTTGACAATAAGCAGGATTTTCATAGCGGCCCGCCATTCTGCCCGATACGAGGCCACCGTGCGTTGGGGGGGATTTGGAGGTGACGGTTCACCGGAGTTTGCGGGTGCCTCCTGCCGGTGCCTATGCCGATGCTCGCTTCAAAACCCTCTTGCTGAGAAGTCCATCAAGGGGTGAACGAAATTCGATGGGATGAAAACGGCCCCATCACGCAACGATTTTTGACCACCAATAACCGAGCACGCCCCGAACCGGACTGACCAAACGGCCATCGAGCAAACCGGCCACCCAGCAAACCAGCCAACCGGGGCCACCCGGCAACCAGGCAACCGGCCACCCAACGATCCTGCTAACGGGCTGAAAATCGACTCGAAACATTGGCAAACGAAGCAGAAATTGTGATTCCCGACACAAACGCTTGTGCAGATTTTCACAACCGGCCGAAACAGCGGCAGAATGAGCGCCATGAATGTTGCCGTCTGTGTGAAGCAGATTCCAGATCCAGCTACCCCTGGCTCACTTGACCCGTCCACCAACGCGCTCGTCCGTCAGGGCAAGCTCATCCTCGACGATTCCGACGCATATGGCGTGGAAATGGCCCTGCGCCTGGTCGAAGCTGCTGGTGGTGGCGAAGTGACGCTGGTTTCCATGGCTCCAAACGCCGAACAATCAGGTCTCCGAACTGGCCTGGCCATGGGCGCCCACAAGGCCATCCTGATTTCCGATCCGGCCCTCGCTGGTTCCGACGCCCTCGGTACCGCCAAGGTTCTGGCCGCAGCTATCAAGCGTGCCAGCCCCGATCTGGTTATCGCTGCTACCGAGTCAACCGACGGTTACACCGGAACCACCCCCGTGCAGGTTGCTGAGTTGCTGGGCTTCCCTAGCGTCACGTTCGCCAAGAAGGTCACCGTTACGGGCACCTCAGTTGCAGTTGAACGCCAAACCGAAGCCGGATACGACGATGTTTCCGTAAATCTTCCCGCCATGGTCACCGTTACCGCTGGCGTAGTTGAGGTTCGGTACCCGTCGTTCAAGGGCATCATGGCCGCAAAGGGCAAGCCACTTGAGCAACTCACCATTGCTGATCTGGGCATTGATGCAAGCTCAGTTGGCTGGGCCGGTGGCGGACAGAAGATCTCCTCGGTAGAAAACGCCGAATCACGTGGCTCGGGCGAGATCATCGAAGACGACGGCGAGAGCCACAATCGGATCATCGCATTCCTCGAACAGCTCAAGGTCATCTGAGTCGGCCTCGGCCGGGTCCACAGATCCTCTCTATAAGGTCCAATAAGGGAACAGAACGCAAATGGCTATTAATAACATCCTCGTCGTCGCCGAATCATCGGATGGCAAAGTCCTCACCTCCACGCTGGAACTGCTCACCGCGGCCAAGGCCACTGGTGCAACCGTGTCGGCAATTGTTGCTGGCGACGGATCCGCAGAAGCCGCTGAACTTGGCGCATTCGGTGCATCGAAGGTCTACGCAACTGGCGATCTTGGCGGAGCGCTCCTTGGAGTACCCGTCGCTTCAGCAATCGCAGGCCTGGTCGCTGGCGGAAACTCACCCGATCTCGTGCTCGTTGCCCAAACGTATGATGGCCGCGATATCGCGGGAAGATTATCGGCCAAGCTTGATAAGACCGTGCTTACCAACGGTGTTGGTTTCACGATCGACGGCGATTCCGTAGTTGTGGATCACGCCGTATTTGGTGGCGCCAAGATCGTGAAGGCCACCTTTACCGGGTCAGGCCCATTCATCGCCATGATCCGCCCGAAGTCCTTCGCCGCCGAGTCCGCTGGTGGCGCTGCTGCACCGGTTGAAGCCGTTGCGGTGGCCGACGCGGGCACAGCACTTGTTACGCAGCGCCACGTTGAGGCTCGCACCGGCCCGAAGCTTGATGAGGCCGCCGTAGTAGTTTCGGGTGGACGGGGTCTAGGCGAAGCCGAGAAGTACTCCATGATCGAAGACCTGGCAAAGCAGCTTCATGGTGCCCCAGGCGCATCACGAGCCATCGTCGACGCTGGTTGGGTTCCCTACGCATACCAAGTTGGTCAAACCGGCAAGACCGTTAAGCCTGAGGTGTACCTAGCCGCTGGTATCTCCGGAGCCACGCAGCACATGGTGGGCATGAAGGGCGCAAAGAACATCATCGCCATCAACAAGGACAAAGAAGCCCCGATCTTCGGTATTGCTGATTTGGGCATCGTCGGCGACGTTCACAAGGTCCTACCAAAGCTAATCGAAGCCCTCAAAGCCCGCGGCTGAGGTTTTTGGGCCTTTCGGGCTCGGGGCTTTCGAGCTTCGAGTTTGGGTAAGTATTTTGACGATACGCACGGACGAAATCCAACTCAATACGCACACATAGTAAGTGCAACGGCGGCCTTCGGGTCGCCGTTTTGCTTCTCAAGGAAACGCTTGCGCTACTCCCATTTGTCGGCGTCGTAGTCGTTGTCGATGTAGTGATTGAGGGTGGCGGCTACGGAATCTTCGGTGATGCGGGCACCGGTTTCGTTGGCGCATTCGACGAGATCTGACACCCACGGGGCAAGTTCGAGTGCCACGAGTTTGTCCCAGCGATAATCGTATGTTGGCAGAATATCTGCGCACAGATTTTTGCAGTCTTGTAGGTAGGTGTCGGCGGCTTTGAATCCGGCGAGCAGGGCGATTTCTACTCGGCAGCGTGAAACGTCGGCCTCAAATGGACCCCAGGCGCTGTTGGTCCAATCGACTAATCCGGTCACGTTTGCATTGGAGAACAGCACGTTGCCGGGGTGCAGATCCCGATGGATGAATCGGTCGCTAGCGGCAGCGGCTGGGAGTGACTTGAACAACGAGGCCTGCATGTCGAACCACTCGTCAGGTGTCGCCGTTGACCACGATGGAGGTAGCTTGTCAAACGAGAACCATGGCTGGAATCGTGGCAATTTCGCTGAATCACTCAAGGGTTTCATGAGTGAGACGGTCTGCGTAGCGAGCGCCAAACCGTGGATCCAGTCATCCAATGAGAGTGCCTTGACCGTAAGCAGCGAGCGGCCGGGCAGGAGGGTCTGCACGATTGCGGGCGAACCGGCGTACTGACCGGTCGGATCGACGGCAATGAGCTGCGGCACCAAAACGTGTGGGGTTAGTGCCTGGAGCATCTTCGCTTCATGGGTCACCTCGAAGCCTGGATCGCCTGGTCCGTCGTCGTTTACGCACGGTCGCTTCACCACCACTTCTATGATCTCGTCGCGGCATTTCCACTCGTACCCGGTGGACAACCGAACTTATCCCACCTTGAAGCCGATTAGCGGAGTGAATTCGTGCCTTGCTGGGTGCCCCGGGGTTGCTGACGGTTTGAGCATCCCAAGTGGCGAATTCACTCATGTGGTGTACAACGGACTGTTCGATCCACCGTCGGGTTTTCGCCGGCAACCGCTCGGCGATTTCCATCTCCTCAGTTTGCCACTTTCAAAATTCAAACCACGATGAGTTTCGAAAAACTGTCACTCCTCAGGGCACGATTACCGAGCCTTACGAGGCTGACTAGCCAAATCTGAGAATGCCACTTTGATCTGGGACCTGGTGCTGATCGGATTTGGTACCAAAATTGGTGGACGTTTGGACGTGAGAGTGTCCCGCCTGGAGCCAAATTCAACGTCGACAGCGGTTCCGTGGCTGTATCGAGGTGTGCTGCACGAGTTTCCTGAATGCGGATCGCCAGCGCATAACGAAATCGATTGCCGGAATCAACTATGTGCGTCTAGGGGGAGGCGTGCGATCCCAGCTTTCGGACAAGTTCAAGCGTGATGCCAGGTGTTCGAATCCGCGCTTCTTAACGAAACCTGCGAGTTCAAGCAATGTCGGTACACGTACTATTTAGGCCAGTCTTACAAAGATGCCGTTATGCCTGCCGAGGCAATCGGCACCTTTGAACGCAGAGCGCAGATGGTGAGTACCGTCAGGAAATTTGTGTTGGCCTGATGTGTGCCGGACACCTTGCGCAACAGCTGAACTACCCGTTTGCTCAAGTGCTTGATTTCTACCTGCGCGTTTGGGTAGGAACTCGTCCCCTGTTAGCGGGCAAAATCCAACCCAATATGCACGCGTGGTAAATGCAACGATTGCTTTGGTTCGTCGTCCTGCTTGGAGACTACTCGCGTTGGCTTGGTTGGTCCTGTAGGTTGGGAGTATGGCTGTCGAGGATGAAGTGGCGGTTCTGGCCGCGAACACCGCGTTTTATGAAGCATTCGAACGACGGGACTACGACACGATGAGCGACCTGTGGGAGCACTCAGATCGAGTGGTTTGTACCCATCCCGGTTGGTCGTCTCTGCATGGGTGGGGCAAGGTTTCCGGCTCCTGGGTGGCGTTGTTGGAAAACTCTCAGCACCTGCAGTTCATCTTGACCAATGAACATGTTGGCGTGGTCAGCGATGCCGCGTGGGTAACGGTTGATGAGAACATTCTTGACGGGCCCGAAAACAACACCGTCGCCGCCATGAACGTATTCACCCGCGATGAGAACTCGAAGTTCGGCTGGCGGATCGTGGCGCACCACGGTTCGGTCGTCCACGCCTCGGCAGGTTTGTAAACAGGTTTGTAGTCCGCAGCTGGGACTCAACCCGATGCAGCGGCGATCGCCTCGGTTGCGTGGCCCCGCAGAGCGTGTGGGTGGTTGTGTGGAACTATTACCGAGAAGCATCCAAACACCTCGCTGGTTTCCCGGGCTGTGTCCTATCCAACCGGGCGTAGGTAGCGGTCGAGTGATGGTGGGGCGGGGGCGGGGGTTCCGGTTGTGCCGATGGTTTCTCGGAAGGCCCGATCCCAGGTGCCGTCGGAAAACATTTTTTCCAGCGAATCGTTGACGAATGTTCGGAGTTCTTCGTCGCCTTTGGTGACCCCGATTCCGTAAGGCTCTGTGTGGAACGGATTGCCAGTCACTTCGTATTGCGGGAAGCCTTGAGCTAAGCCGAGCAGTATCACATCGTCTGTAGACATAGCTTGTACCAACCCAGATTTGAGTGCCGCGAAACACTCTGAGTACTTATCTTTTGTAATCGACACATCAACTTTTGGCGCTGCGTCGCGCAAATTGTTGAGCGACGTAGAACCGGTAACTGAGCACACCTTCTTGCCGTTCACGTCGCCAATACCAGTGATTACGCCGTTGTCCACATCGGTTTTGCGGGCCAGAATATCTTGCCCTGCGACGTAATACGGTCCCGCAAAATCCACCAACTCTTTGCGGGCTGCATTGATGGTGTACGTAGAAATAATCAGATCGACCGTGCGATCAGCCAGAAACTTCTCTCGGTTCTTGGAAAGCGCTTCAACAAATTCGATGTGCTTAGTTATGTCCTCGGCCTCAGGATAGAGGCGGCTCACAATGCCTTTAGCGATTTCGATATCGAAGCCGCTCAGCTTACCGGTCGTTGGATCTTTGAGGCCAAACAACGGCACATCAAACTTCACTCCAATGCGCACTACACCACGTTCCTTCATGGCCTGTAGTAACGATGGCCTTGGGGCAGCAGTGACCACGGGGGATGCCAAAGGCTTCTCGTCGGCATTGGGTTCCGAGGTGCAACCGGCGGCCAAAGCGGAGAAGGTCATCAAGGTAAGGGCGGCTCGCAGCCTGAGTATCGACCCTTGCGTTCTTTTCCGCCCCTGTCCAGCCAGCGCTGGGGCAATTGCCGGGTAATCCACGCCATGCACAAAACGATGAAGTTTCTCCTCGAGCCGTTCGGTGGACGCATCGTTGATCTGCTCGAAAAGCATGGGTCAACGCTACGACGTTTGCTGGTCGCGTGAGCGGTTCCGGTTGGGCCCTCGGCTTCGGCAGAATCTGTGGTCCCTTTTCGTTGCGTCCTAAGCGTTTGCCGCCCACCTATCCCTGGACAGAAGGGCAACCCTCACGCAAAGTTGGTGTTGCAGCACGACCTAAGTCGAACGTGCCTGGTTTTAGGGGGTAAACCCAAAAGGAGACAGGCTGGGCCTAGGGTGTCGGAATGAGGATTCGAACGACGTTTATTCGGTGCGGGGTATTTGGCGCGATCTTGGTGCTGGGGGCTGGAGCTCTGGGTGGTTGTGGTGGGTCAAAAAAGTCGACCGTCGATTCGGTGGCCGTTGACTCCGTGGCTGTTTCAGCCGATCCCGTTTCGGGTTCTGACGCAGTTGCGACTGAAGGGGCAGGAACCGATGGAGTTGATGGTGCCGACGGTGCTGATGGGTCCTCAGTTGATACCGGCACCGATGGCGGAGCGGTTTCGAGTGTCGCTGGCGCAGCCGGCTCGAGTAAGCCACTGTTACTTACCGGCAATGGTGTCGACGGATCGAAGTTTGGCGACAAATTCGAAACGGTGATGACGGCAATGAACGCAACGCACGGGGCTTTCGATGACGACTCCCTTTGGGAGGAACAGCAGTCGCCGTGTGAAGGTTTGGGAACGAAGGAACGTCGCGTGCAGTGGGGGTCGGTGGTACTCGTGTTCTCCAACGGACCTACGCAATATGGAGCGGCCGGTGTTGAGCATTTCATTTCGGTGTACTCCGAAGATGCAGCAAGCCCTACGCCATCAAACGCTCCCGACGGCAAAGCGCTGCTTGATGAAACCGTTGGCAATTTGAAGAAACGATTCCCCGGCGTAAGCATCGTCAATAGTGAAATTACCGGACCATCGTTTCAGATCAAGACGGCCGGTGATGGAGAGATAGGCGGTATCCTAAGTGGACTTACCGATAAAGACTCGGTGGTTTCGTTTAACGAGGGTCTTGTCTGCATCGACTAACGCAAAATGGTCAGCAACGTTTGTGGCTGACCATTTCGTATCCGTACTTAGTTGTTTGCAGCGCGCTCGGAGCGCGTTCTTGTGGTTCCGAAAGGGTTAGCCGCGACCGCTTGGGGATGCGGTGTCCTCGGGGGTGCTAGCGGTGGATTGGCCTTCGCCCGCTGCGAGTTCGGCACGGCCTACGACCATGTGGTGCACTTCATCGGGGCCATCGGCTAAGCGCAGGGTTCGCATGCTCGCATACATTCGGGCTAGTGGGGTCCACTGCGAAACGCCGATACCACCGTGCATTTGCATGGCCTCGTCGATAATTTGGCAGACACGCTCAGGAACGAGAGCCTTTACTGCTGATACCCAAACGCGCGCTTCGGAGTTGCCCAGTTCGTCCATGGCTTTGGCGGCCTGGAGAACCATGAGACGCATGGCTTCAATGTCGATACGGGCACGGGAGATAACTTCGGGGTTCTTGCCCAGCTTGGCGAGCGGACGACCGAATCCTTCACGGGACAGGCCACGCTTCACCATGAGATCGAGTGCACGCTCAGCGGAACCAATGGCGCGCATGCAGTGATGGATACGTCCGGGGCCGAGGCGAACCTGGGAGATCTCGAAGCCGCGACCTTCACCGAGCAAAATGTTGGCCTTAGGTACACGTACGTTATTGAGACGGACGTGCATGTGGCCATGGGGTGCGTCATCTTCACCGAAGACGTGCATGGCACCAAGAATTTCGACGCCTGGGGTATCCATTGGTACGAGAATTTGGGACTGACGGCGGTGTGGAGGTCCGTCGGGATTGGTAACGACCATGCAGATCATCACCTTGCAGCGTGGGTCGCCAGCGCCTGAGGTCCAGTACTTCTCGCCGTTGATGAGCCACTCTTCGCCATCAAGCACGGCCAAGGTGGCAATGTTCTTGGCATCGGAGGAGGCGACGGCGGGCTCGGTCATGCCGTAGCAGGAACGGATTTCGCCAGCCATGAGCGGTTCGAGCCACTGCTTTTTCTGTTCGGGGGTGCCAACGCGCTCGATGACCTCCATGTTCCCGGTGTCGGGGGCAGAGCAGTTGAGGCATTCCGACGCGAGTGGGTTCTTGCCAAGTTCCACGGCGATGTAGGCATAATCGAGGTTGCTGAGGCCCACGCCGGTCTCGGAATCGGGGAGAAAGAAGTTCCAGAGCCCGTTGGCCTTGGCCTTATCTTTCACACCTTGGAGCAGTTCCAGCTGGCCTTCGCCATAACCCCAATGCTCCTTGCGATTCTTGCCAAGACGGTAAAACTCCTCCGTAATCGGGTCGATCTCGTTGGCAATGAAGTTCTTAACCGCTTCATACAGCGGCACCACTCCCTCCGACATCGCAAGGTTGTACATGGCCGGTGTGCGCTTCAGTGCTGTTCCCATGCCACGACCTTACTCCCGGTCACCTTTACAACTCCAGCTGGGTGGTCGGCCACTCAATATTGGCCTTCGATGGGCAAATGGCATCCGATCCTGCGTCCCGTCGTGTTCCAGACGGCGATTTTACAAGCCAGGAGACGGTTTGGCCTCGGACACCCCTGGGTGTGGGGAAGACGGCGTTCACACGATCGTAACGCTGGAGGAAAACGCGGAGGCTTCCCAGGTACCAAGATGTGACGTGCCCGAAGTCGCATCGAAACCAACGCAAGCCCGAAATCAGACCTCAAACCTGCTTCGAGCTGAGCCCCCAAATCAAACTCAAAGTACGACCGAGAATCAAACCCAGAATCAAACCCAGAATCAAACCCAGAATCAAACCCAGAATCAAACCCAGAAACAGGGGCAAGGAATGGTCGACTGGGATGGGTACGCGAGCGAGAGCTGCTGGGACGAAATGATCGATGACGGAAGGCCACGGGCCGGATGTGATGGCGTGACTTCGTATTTGGCGTCGCTCACCATGGCCGAGTTGACTAGCCGCCAGCGGGCTGCGGAATTGGCGATTGAAGCAATGGGCATCACCTTTACCGTCTATTCCGAGCAAGGGGGGATCGACCGGCCCTGGCCATTTGACGTAATCCCGCGGGTTATCCCACTGGTTGAATGGACCAACGTGGCGGCTGGTCTCGTCCAGCGTCTCAAAGCACTGAACATGTTCATCAATGACCTCTATGGTGATCAGGCCGTTATCAAAGACGGTGTGTTCCCTGCGGAGTTACTGCTGGATTCAGTGAATTTTCGTCCCGAGTGCGTTGGCATGAAACCGGCATTTGGTACGTGGGCGCACATTTGCGGGAGCGACCTCGTGCGGGCTGACGATGGAACCCTTTACGTACTGGAAGACAATCTACGGGTGCCTTCGGGAGTTTCGTACATGCTCCAAAACCGTCAAGTTACCAAGCGGGTATTTGCCGACCTGTTTAGGAACCTTGGGATTCACCCGGTAGACGCCTACCCTAATCGTCTGCTTGAAACGTTGGCGTCGCTGTCGCCTCGCAAAGGCATTTCTCCGACGATCGCTCTACTAACGCCGGGAGTATTCAATTCCGCCTACTTTGAGCACACTTACCTGGCACAACAAATGGGCATCCACCTAGTTGAGGGAAGCGATCTCGTAGTCGATGCCGACGAGTGCGTTTACATGAATACCATCGCCGGTCCAGAACGGGTCGATGTGATTTACCGTCGGGTCGACGACTTGTTCCTTGACCCGGAGGTGTTTCGCAAAGACTCGACCCTTGGCGTCGCTGGTCTTATGCGCGCATGGCGTGCAGGGAATGTAGCTATCGCCAACGCACCAGGCGCAGGTGTTGCCGATGACAAAGTCGTTTACTCCTACGTGCCAGCGCTTATCAAGTACTACCTGGGGGAAGAAGCCATCATCCCAAACGTGCATACCTACTTAATGAATGACGTGGAAGAGCGCAACCGAGTGCTCGCCAACATCACCGAGTTCGTGTTGAAACCAGCCAATGAATCAGGCGGCCACGGTGTCTTCGTGGGCTCCAGGTCGACGCCAGCCGAAGCCGAGGACGTTCGGGCGAAGGTGCTTGCTGATCCTCGCAACTGGATTGCCCAACCCATCATTTCGCTGTCAACGGCACCGACGCTGATCGACGGCACCATCGTGCCTCGTCACCTTGATCTTCGCCCCTTTATTCTGTCGGGAGAGCATTCGTACGTAACCCAAGGTGGGCTTACCCGGGTGGCGCTGCGCGAAGGTTCGCTTGTCGTGAACAGTTCACAGGGTGGAGGAAGCAAGGACACCTGGATCATTGGGTCGAACAGCCAGCCGTTCCTTGAACCGTCGGCGGTTGCTGATGTCGAATCAGCGGGTCACGAGCTGGATCGAGTGCAAAGCCATTCCCACGATCAGGTGCACGATCAACTAGTGGGTCAAGCGCAGGGATAAGAACACGTCAGCTCTGGGCCGGTCGCTGTCGATCGCAACTCGATCACTCGCAACTACCAAACTGTTCGACAAAAGGTTTCAGAAGTTCAGAAGTTCAGAAGTTCATAAGTTCATAAGTTCAAGGAGAATTCCATGCTTCTCTCGCGTGTTGCCGAGTCGGTCTATTGGGCTGGCCGTTATCTCGAACGAGTCGAATCCACAGCACGCTTAGTAAAAGTTCATAGTGAACTGGTGCTTGATCTACCAGAGATCGCCGGGTTTGGTTGGTCGCCCTTGCTTGCCGTGACCGGGAGCCGCGTGGTGTTCGATGAGTACTACGACGGCGACCACATTGAAGAGGACGTCATTCGCTTTTTGACGGTTGACCCCAACAGCACAACATCAATTTTGTCGTCGATCACCTCGGCCCGATACAACTTTCGAGTCAGCCGCAATGTGCTGCCCGCCTCAGCGTGGGAACAGCTCAACCAGTTGTTTTTATGGGTTGTGCAGTCTCGAACGCTCTCGGTAGATCGTCGAAGTCGCGTTGGCTTTATGGACCGGGTGATCCGCGACTGCTACGTGTTACGAGGGCTGCTCGCTGGCACTATGAGTCACGACGAGGCATATTCATTCTGGGAAATCGGCAGCCAAGTTGAACGTGCCGACATGACCACTCGAGTCATCGACGTGCAGGCCGGTGTACTTATGGGCGACAACATAACCAGCGCAACTTCACTTGACACCTACTCCGACCTTACCTGGACAAGTGTTCTGCGATCACTCAGCGCACAGCAGATGTTTCAGCGCAGCGCCCGCAACGGGGTTTCTGCCCCTGAAGCCTTAAAGTTCTTGCTCAATGACGCGCAGTTCCCCCGGTCAATAGAGCATTGCCTCACACAAATTTCTCGATCGCTTCTTGAGCTACCGCGCTTCGATGCCGCAATGGTGAGCTGCGCGAACCTGCAAAAACAGCTCTCCGAATCAGCGTTCGCCAACTCCGAGGCACAGACTCTCCATGATTGTATGGACCAGTTGCAGATCGGCATCGGTGACCTACATGCCGCTATAGCCGACACGTATTTTGTGCGTTCGGCTCCGGTAGGCGTTTCGGATGAAAAGTTGCTTGCCTCCGCATGAGTATTCATGTAGCAATCCACCATAAAACTACGTACACATTTGATCGACCGGTTCGACTTTCGCCCCATGTTGTGCGGTTACGTCCGGCGCCACATTGTCGAACACCGATCATTTCGTACTCACTAAAGGTTGAACCAACTGATCATTTCGTCAATTGGCAACAAGACCCCTT
>JAYUVJ010000411.1:0-2065 GCA_043754155.1 Acidimicrobiia bacterium | reverse complement strand
CGCGCTCCAAGCAGGTTCACAACTATTTCAGCCTGGCCTCCGTTACACACCGTGACCGTTTGGGTCTGGATTTGTGACTTGGGTCGCGGGCTCACGTTTACCGTGATCTGCCCCTTGAGATCAGTGAGCAGGCCTGAGCACCCTTTTCCCGTAAGGCCGGTTATGGAATAGGTCTTTGTTTCGGTTGGGCGGATCTCTCGAGTCAGGGTAGACGACGTCCATCCATTTTGTCTCGTGCCATCCGACCAAAGCACATCCCACGGGCTCGCGCCATCGAGAGTGGCACGCAACAGGACCAGCTCACCTTCGCAAACGGTGAGTGTGGCATCGGTAATCTTGGCTTTAGGGGAGGGGATCACCGTTACTAAAAGTGAAGGCTTGAGGTCTTCCGTGATCCTTGCGTCGCAATGAGAGTCCGATAGGCTCATGATCGAATAAGTCTTGGTCGTGGTGGGCGACACGATTCTTTCTACGGTGTTCGATAAATAGGCTATCGGTTCGGACGTATCTGACCAAGTTACTTCCCACGGCCCTTCCCCGCTGAAGCTTGCCTGCAGCACCGTCGTCTCTCTCTCGCAAATGATGGACGCACTTCCGGCCTTGAGCGTGAGCGACTGTAAGGTGGGCCTGGCGTAGACACGGAAGACGACTTCCTCTCGATCATTGTTGACGATTCCAGTCGTCCTGTTGCGTGCCTGCGCCCAATAGCTTTTAACGACTGCGCTGTTCCCGCTTGGAACAGTTGGCGCGAGGCTCGTTGTACTTGTTCCACCTTGGATGACGCTCCCGCCTTGGGGCACATCAAACCAATCGACCGTAACCCCATTAGTAACCGTAACGCGGAGCGAAGGAACCGGGCTCGTTCCAGCACAGATCGTCACGTCATCCACCTTTACGGGTTTGGGCGGAACTGGTTGCCCAACCACAATTGTTCCACGCGCTCCGACTGCGACAGATACACCTCGCAGTGGACCATTGGTTGCAATTCCAATTGCATAGAGATGATTTGTGGTGGGGCTGGTTTGACGTACCCAGCTCCGCCCGTCTGCACTGCGAAAGATGACACCTTGCTCGCCAACCGTAGTAAACGTCTGACCATCGAATGTGATGGAGTAAAGGTTGAATGGCCCCAGATTCGTGCTGAAAGCCGTAACATTATAGGGTGGTTCGAGAACTCTGACAGCTCCATTGTTACCAACGAGTACCAGGATTGGGTCGTTGAATGCAGCACCGAGGTAGTCTACGCACGGGCCTGCTGGGGCAGATGTCCGACGCCAGCTACGCCCAGCATTGGTAGAGATGCTGAGTAAACCGCACTGTCCGTACGCAGCGATTCCGAACGTGCCCATCGACAAGCCGCCACGGTAGGACGAAAAACCTGAAAAGCTGCTTTGTCCCTCAATCCAACCGTTCAACCCCTCGTCTACCCAGTAGATCCGGCCTGGTGTTAATGCATTGTAGACCCCTCCGTCTCCTTGGTTGAAGGTTAGACCAACCAGCGGAGAACCGCTTGCTCCCGTGACTTGGCCTCGGTCTAGCCACGGAGGAGCCCCGTTCGAGGACGAATAGACACTTCCAAGGTGAGAGCCAAGCAGCAGTTCACTATTGCCGTAGACACTGCTGATTAGGTTCGCGGTCGCACTGCTCGGAAAGGCTGTAGTTGAAGTCCATTGCGAGCCTGTCGTCGAACTGAGAACGGTAGCGTTGGTCCCGAGTGCCACCAACGTGCCTGACGGGTGGTAAACCACTGACTTCAGCGCGTTGGTCGTGCCGCTTAAAGCGACTTGGAAGAGTTCCGCTCCGGAAGTAGCGCTAAGAAATGAAAAGTAGAGAAACCAGACAGATAAACTTCGATACATAACTTAAGTCCGTTTGAGTCGATCGAATCGAGAACGGCACCTAACTTGGGATGCCTTGTAAAATCCCCAACAGAATAGAGTGCTACTACCCGAAAAACTATTTGGCGTCCATTCCAAACTCAGCTTGCGGCTGAAATCAGGAATTGGTGTCAACAACGGTCGCTCCGGTTCGCGGCGACTAGGCGGCGCTACAACGGAGCTTTCGT
>JAYUVJ010000410.1:0-12542 GCA_043754155.1 Acidimicrobiia bacterium | reverse complement strand
ATTGCTGTTTTTAGGTGAAGGCCTTCACCTCGGCGGATACGTGGCGATCTTAGTGTGTCTCCTAGGTATCGCTCTTTTGGTTACCAAAGGACAACGGTTTCATTCGTCGATGCTCAACGATGGGGCTGCGTTGTACGGGTCCCTTGCTGGCGGATTGTTTGGGATTGCGGCCGTTTCCATTCGTGCTGCAACAAAAAACCTGAGTGGAGCATCCGCTCCAGTAAAGGCAATCGTGGCCCTCGCGGTGATGAATTCGTTTCAAACGGTCGTTCATGGCACATATCTGGCCATTCGAGAACCCGGACAGGCGAACTTGGCGCTTGTGCATTGGCGTTCGAGTGCCATTGTCGGTGTGCTGAGTGTGTGCGGATCCGCATGTTGGGCTCTCGCTTTTGTTCTGCAGAACGCAGCACGGGTTCGTACCCTCGGACAAATCGAGTTGTTGTTTACCTTCGCCATTTCGCGCCTGTGGTTTAAAGAAAAGCACGGGAAAGCTGAATACGTTGCGAGCGCACTTGTACTTGGTGGTGTCGCTGGAGTAATTGGTTTTGGCTAGCGGAAACTTTCGCAGAGTCAACGTATATTCCACTTCCAAGGGACTAACCCCACTCCCAAAGCCCACTCCCAAAGAACTAACACGGCCGTCACTCAAAAACCGAAGCCTTCGCCACGTTTGTGTCGTACTGATCGGCCATGCTGGAGTCATGCGAATTGCGGCCATCGGCGATGCTCATTTGGGGCGTACCGCCACTACAGCCACCACCGCTGATGGGGTCAACGCGCGTGAATTTGATTTTGAGCAGTCCTTTGAAGCTGCCGTGGCCGCTGCGCTAGCTACCAAACCGGATCTGATGGTGTGGCTTGGCGATGTTTTTGATCATCCTCGGCCTAACTACCGAAGTTTTCGGGTCGCCATGCGCGCTTTGGCAACGATTCGTGATCACGGTATTGGCCTAGTAGCCATCTCGGGAAATCACGACACCCCACGACTGCCCGGAACCGGTAACCCCTACGCTGTCTTGGCCGATGCGTTTCCGCAGTTCAACTTTGCTTACCGGTTGGGCTACGAGCAATTCGATTTACCCGGCCTTCGGGTGCACGCGGTGCCGCAAACCAAGACCGCCGAAGACGCTATTGAGGCCCTCCACGAAGCCGACCGCAATCGTTCATTGGATCGGGTAAATGTGTTGCTTACCCATCCGCTGGTCCACAGTGTGGAGCGCCGCTACGCCGATATGAACGAGATTGAAATTGCCGACGAGGAACTAAAATCCGATCACGTCTTGCTCGGCCACTATCACGTGCACACCACGGTAAAGCCCGGTGTTTGGTACGCCGGTTCAACCGACACCTTTAGCTTTGGTGACGATCCAGCGAAACCGAAAGGCTTCGTACTGCTCAACACCGAATCTGGCGTTTGTGAACATCACGGGCTTACCGGTCAACGTCCACTGCTTACCCCCAACTTTGTGTACGCAGCTGGTCGTGGTCCAGCAGAAATTCAAGAGGAAATTCTCGAGAAGCTGACGGCGTTGCCTGCGGGTGCGGTGGCTCGCCTCACCCTGGATCTCATCGAACCTGAGGTGTATCGCCTGCTCGATTTGCCCCGAATTTTTAACGAAACTTCGCATCTCCTACACGTCAAACTTGATCCCGTCTACGCAGCGACAACGAGGGCAATGGACGACCTGCCGGAACTCGCCACCATTGCTGCACGTTGGACCAGATACCTTGGTGATCAAGACACCGACGGCTTCGATGCCGACCGTATTCGCACCACCGGGCAGGACTATCTCAATGCTGCGATCGACAGTGCTCAAGAAACCGGAAACGACTAGCCCAAACTCAACAGGGCCGCCGAGAATCCACCATGCAGATAACTTCAATTACCCTGCGGAACTACCGCGTTTTTGAGTCCCTGGACTTAGAGCTACCGCCGGGGCTTGTTGGCATATATGGACCAAACGGTGCGGGCAAATCGTCGCTGCTGGAGTCGATCACTTGGGCACTCTACGGACGAGCTCGAACTGCCAAGGGTGACATCAGAACCGCCGGTTCCACGGGCGAGTGTGTCGTCGAAATTGGCTTCGTGCACGACGACGATTACTTCGTGGTGAGACGCTCGCTTTCAGGCGTGAACTCAACGGTGAAGGCTCGAGTTATGTTGGGATCCTCCGTTGCGGCCGATGGGCCCGTAGAGGTCGGGAAGTACCTTCGTTCCACTATTGGCATGGACGAGGCGGCGTTTCGGTCTTCAGTTTTCGCTGAACAAAAGCAGCTGGCGGCCTTCAGCGATTTCGCGCCCGATCAACGACGAAAACTGATTCTGCAACTCCTTGGCATCACACCCTTAGAGAAAGCTCGTGATGCAGCCCGAGGTGACGCCAAGACAGCTCGCACCACCCATGAACGATTGTTGGCCCTGCTCCCACAGTTGCAAGAGTTGAGCGCCGCGGTTGAAACATGTGAAGTAAGCGTGGATGATTCCAGGGTCAACGGTGAAGCGACGGCGAAGGTGTTGGCAGAGGCCTACGAACGCGAAAACATTGCCGCCGTAGAAGGGGCCAGGCTTCAAGATGTTCATCGCATCTATGAGCTGATTACCGCCAAGGGTCGGGCGGCCAGATCGGTCCGTGACGATGCGCAAACCCAGTGCGATCGTCTGAATTCCGCACTCAAAGATGTCGAAGCGGCGGCAGAGGATTTCGCTGCCCTTCCTCCGCAACGCAATGAAACTGATCGCTCTGCTCAGGCGTTGCTGTTGAGTTTGCTAAACCAACTAGACGAGGCCCACGGTTCATCGCGTTCGCTGCCTGAAGCCGAAGGAGCAATGGAACCGCAGCGAGGATTGGTAGAAACAGCTGTAACCGCATGGGAATCGGCCCGCGAGCACGCATCGGAAACGGCAACACTCACCCGATTAGCCAAAGCGGCTGAGGCAACGTGCAGGATCTCGCTGGAAAACGTCGATGCGCTCGATGGGGTGCCCGAATGCCCAACGTGCGGCCAAACCATTGCCGTTGGGGGAGCGAGCGTTAGAGAACATCGATCTGCAGAACTCGCTCAAGCCTCAGCGCTCGTGGCTGCCGCAGTCAAAGCGCAACGATCCGCAGAAGCTGACGTGACCAAACTCAGCGAAGCAAGGGCAATGGCGCAGAAACAGTTCGAATCAGACCAAAAGCTGTTCGCAGTTTCCGAGCAAGCCCGGACTCGCCGAGCTATAGCTATGGAACGAACCGTAGCCCTTGTCGATCGGATTGCCACACTCGACGATGTAGCCGAGGTCGCGAATCGTCGTGATCTCCTTCTTAGTGATTTTAACGGAGTTCGGGCGTTGCTGGCCGCTCTACAAGTTTCGATTGAACAAGAGCGCAGCTTTGACACACGTCGTTCAACGCTTCAGGCCCAGCTCAACCGCGAACCAGAACTGAGGGCCGATCTAGCAATGGCTCAAGCGCGCCTGAGCGGAGCCGAATCGGAACGCCAAACCCTCCGCTCCGATCTTGACGCCTTGAGGTACGATCCGAGGGCCTGGCACGCCCAACAGGATCGCCTGGGCGAAATGAAGGCTGCTCACGTGGCCGCTAGGGGGAGCGACGACAAGGCAAAAAGGACCCTCGCTTTAGCCGAGCAAAGGCTCGCTGCCGCTGCCGCTCAGCATAAGCAGGCGCTCAAACAACATGAGCAGGCCTTAGAGCTGAGCGAATCGGCCCGGTACTTATCTCGCACCGCAGAGCTACTCCACGGGTTCCGCCAAGCCATTGTGACAACCGTCGGCCCCCGGCTCAGTCTTGAGGCGAGTGCATTGTTTAACGAGCTCACGGCTGGCGACTACGAAGGGTTAGAGATCGACCCAGAGACCTACGCCATCAAGATCGTGGACAGTGGCATTGCCTATCCGAGCGAACGATTCTCAGGTAGCGAAGTCGATTTGGCCAACTTGGCGTTGCGGGTAGCAATTAGCGAGCAGGTACGTTTCCAAGCGGGTGGTCGGATCGGGCTACTCGTGCTCGATGAGGCGCTGGCCAGCCTTGACGTTGATCGAAAAGACCGGATGCTCGGAGCACTTACCCAATTGAGTGCTCGTTTTCGCCAAATTTTAGTGGTAACGCACGCGTCGGAAGTGAAAGAACGCCTTCCCCAAGCTATTTTCATCGCAAAACGTCCCGGCAGACGCGCAACAGCGGCAATCGTCGACCCCCCGGCCGGGTAACTCACGAAAGTTTTATTGGGTCGTTCCCCGTCACATTTGCTGAGATATCAATGAGAAAAATGCCCGTTTCCGGCCCAAAATTGGCGGTCAAGGCGCACACGTGGCGGGGGTCACAGAATTTTCTGGCAAATTGGCACAAGATGCAAAATCCTCAGGGTTACACTGCGCCGCCGAAACCTACGAGTTGGTGCGCTCAGCGCTTTGATTCGAAGGAACGCTCTATTTGTTGTTGCGGAGATCTGATGCCAAAGAAGCCCAAAAACGTTGCACCACCCGAAGACGCCGATGGCGATGACTTCGTAGACGACGCGATGGAAGAAGAAACTCCTATTGGGAGTGACGAGGCGTTTGGAGCCGATCCTGATGCCGATCCTGATGCCGATCTAGAGGGCGACCTCGACGACATCGACCTGAGCGAAGACGACCTCGATGAGGACGATATGGGCTTGGGCGAAGATGACCTTGGAGACGACGATCTGGGTGATGAACTCGGTGAGGACGTACTGGTTGAAGACGACATCAGCGATGTTGGTGCCACGCTCGTCCCGGCGACCACTGGCGACGAAGATTCCGATGATGACGAGGATGTGCTCGATCCCGATGACGTTGAGGCTTCGCTCGACGTAATTCTCAAAGAACGTCTTGTTATTGAAGAAATCGAAATCGACGATGATGACGTTCCTGATTCTGGCGACCCTTCGGACAGCGCTTCTGTCGTCATCCCTAAGCGCCCTGACGAGTTTGTTTGCCAGTCGTGCTTTTTGGTGAAGCACCCCAGCCAGTTGGCCGACAAGCAATCAACTCTTTGCCGGGATTGCGTGTAACTCTGCCTGTGTAGGGCTCTGATGTTCCCTGCGCCGAACGATGAAAGAGTGAGTTTTTCGTGGCTTCAAATCGACCGACCAAGCGCAAGGATGCCCCAAAGGTGCCCGAGGCGAACCCTGAACCGAGTCCTCGGATGTTCAGCCCCACCGATCCTTTGCGGGACCTTTTGGAGTCGGTGATTCTGGAGCCGCTGGCTTTTGTCGGCTCCGTTCCCGAGTTGTTGGCCAAGGGGAAGGCGAAGATCGAGTCGCAAAGCAAAACTGCCAACATGATTGGCAAGTTCGTGGTGCCCATCGCGAAGCGAAAGATCGATGCCGAACTCAAAACGGTGGCCGATTCTGTCCGCTCTTATTTGACCAGCACCGAACCGAAAAAACGGGGCTCTGGTTCTCTCGCTTCGCCTGTACCCGCTGGGTCTGATGCGGCGGCGCCACCGCCAACGACCGTGGCTACCAACAAGGATCCGAAGACCACCAACAAGGACCCGAAAAAACCTGCGGCTGTTTCAAAGGCAAAGGCAAAGGCACAACCAACGACAAAATCAGAGCCAAAATCAGAGCCAAAAGCTATGGCAATTCCTTCCGCCCCAAGGAACAAGGCGGCTTTGTTACCCGAACGGCCGGTTCTCCTTCCCGACGCGCACCGAGCACGATCGGGAGCGGCCCTAAATGACCTTGGACTTGATCGTTACGACGATCTCCCAGCCTCCTCTGTCGTAGGACTGCTAGAAGCCCTCACCCCCATCCAGCTGGGGGCAATCGCCAGGTACGAAGAATCGCACCGGAATCGTCAGACGATCCTCGCTGGGGTCGCACGGTTGTTGGCTTCGCCCAGTGGGGCATAGCACGGACCGGGAACAACGAATGGAAATTACCTGTTGCCCCATCACCGCCGAACATATTGAAGGGGACGTAGGACTGCGGGCGCTCCGCAAGGTGATCGCTACAGAGTTGTTCCACGAACGAGGTGGTCCCTTGTTCTTAGCTGAGGCGGTTCGGACCTCTGTCGAAACCATGCTCGAAAACATTGCTGCGCAACAAGCCCATCTACTCGGCGCGTTTGGTGACGGTGCGCTCGTAGGCTGGGCCTACGTTCACCTGCATTCGCTGCCCGACAACCGGGTTCTTGGCATCATTGATGAATTGGGAGTGCACCCCGACGGTCGACAAATTGGCGCAGGCGAACTTCTACTCGAACACGTACTGATCTGGTGTAGGGCAAAAGACTGTATTGGAGTTGATTCCTACGCTCTGCCAGGAGCCCGCGAAACCAAGAACTTTTTTGAGACCTTCGGAATGAAAGCGCGCTTATTAACAGTGCACGTACCTTTACTGGATCCAGCTGGGCAGCTACGTCCCAGCCCGTTGCCGACGACTACGCCCGCCTAACCCCACTCGGTTTGGTATCTCAATGAGTGAATCCTCAATCGTGGTTCCGTCGTATTTCACCGGTAAGCCTGAGATCAGTGTGGGTGGAATTGCTGTTGACCGGGATCGTCTTCTGATGATTCAACGAGGCCGTGGGGTCGCCAAAGGACAATGGTCCGTACCTGGGGGACGGGTCGAATTCGGTGAATCTCTCCAAGCGGCCGTTGTGCGTGAAGTGTTCGAAGAAACTGGAATCGAAGTTGTTTGCGCGCAGTTTCTCGGCTGGGTTGAACGCATAGGCGAGGGATTCCACTACGTGATCATGGATTTCGCCGTAGAAGTGTTCTCACCGGGCCGCCCAATTGCCGGGGATGACGCCGCCCAAGCCAAATGGGTACACCTCGCCGACGTTACCGAACTCGACGTCGTCGACGGCCTCGTACCGTTTCTCGCCGAACACGGGTACCTCGACCTCATTACCTGAATCGGATCACTGAATCGGATCACTGAATCGGATCAATTTGAACCAGCGTCAAGCCAGTGTTTCGTCGAAGGGAAAGCTCCTTGGTCTCCAACCTGATCGTGACTGCTACGAGTTAAGTGTGCGTTTGACTAACAGAGACTGGAACCTCTGCTTCGGATCGTGCGCTCAACGCGACGATGATTTTCGGCGACGACGGCGACGCCCGAGACCGATGATTGTGGCTGGAATGAAAAAGGCGCGGGCCGGGATAGACACCTCGCTCCAAGGGCGCTTCTTTAGTGGGGCCCGCCAAGAGAACATTCGGTAGATAAGGAACAAAGCGATCAACAGGTGTAGCCCAATAACGGCCCACAGGAAGCCCGACGGACCGTGAAAAACCATGAGACCTGCAGCAACAAACGGGCCGATAATGGCCCCGGCGCCGTATAGAACGATGAGCTGAGACGCTGCGGCGTTCACATGTTCTGGCTGTACCCAGTCATTGGTGTAGGCACCGGCGATGCCGTAGAGGGGATAACTCGCTCCACCCAGCAAGCCCAGGAGCACAAACGCCATGGGACGGTCCGCTGGCCCAAGGAGCAGCAAAGCAGCAGCACCCGCAGCACCAAGCGCAGCAACCAGGCCGACAGCTCGACGATCTAAGTCATCCGACGCCGCCGATGCAGGCCATTGGAACACGATGCCACCGATCATCGGGGCCACCAAAAACAGTCCGGTTTGGCTGATCGAGAGTCCTACTCGGGTTGCGTATATGGCACCCATACCAAAAAACGCGCCGTGAGCGATGCCCACCAATAGACAGCTTCCCATGCCCGTGGGCACAACCTTTGCTAGCTCGCGCAACGAGAGATGTTCTTTGTCAGAAATGATCGGCGGCGCACTCGCTTCGGACAACGCCACTGGGGCAATGGCCAACGAGGTGAGAATCGCGGCCAACGCGTAACCACTGATGTGTCGAGCGTCAAACGTGCCGATAAGCATCTGTCCGCCACCAAATCCGGCCGAGCCCACCACGCTATAAATCGCCAGAAGACGTCCTCGGTTTTCGTTGTTGGCCAAGTCGTTAAGCCACGATTCGGCGACCACATAAATTCCGGCCAACGAGACGCCAGATACAAACCGTAAGCCAACCCATACAGCGGGAGCTTGCAATAGGCCAGCGGCGATGATCGCAGAACAAAGCATTGATGCCAAGGCTGAATACACCCTGATGTGGCCCACACGGCTGAGTGCCTCAAGGGTGACTTTGGAACCAAACAGGAACCCAACGTAATAGGCGGCACTAATAAGTGAACTTACGCCCGTCGACAAACCAGTCTTCTCGGCTCGAACGCTTAGTAACGTACCGAAGAGCCCAGCCGCAACCATCAACAACGACAGCCCTACAAACAAGCCCCATGTGGCCATAGCAAGATCGCGCGTAGCAGCGGGACCATCTTGTTGTCGATTGAGCTCGGTCACCGTTAGACGTTACGTTACTTACACTTGCGAAGTAATGGTGATGCGCTGGAGAAGGCGACGGTACCCTTGGTAACCGCCAGTTGCGGCATGGATGACGGCACGGTTGTCCCACATCGTCAGCATGTTCTCAGTCCAGCGATGACGGTACACAAACTCTTCCTTGGCTTGGTGCGTGTAAAGGAAAGACAGTAACTCTTGGGCCTCCGTATCCTCCATCGCGTTAGTACTTTCGATGCCGATGGTATAGCCAGGGCTGAGGAACAACGCAAGGCGTCCCGTCTCCCGATGGCGTTGCACGAGCGGATGATTCTGGGTGGCTAAGGCGTCATCGGAATACACAATTGCCATAGACCTTCCGACATCCTTCTCCCCGTATTGCCCAGCTTTGGAATACCCTCGTCGGGCGGAGTGAACGCCTTGGAGACCTTTGAGCTTGGCCTTCATGGGGGCATCAAGTGCTTCATAGGCTGCATACTGATTGGCGTACAGGGTGTCGCCGCCTATGGGAGGAATGATTCGACCGTACAGCAGCGTGCCCGACGGGGGAGTGCTGAGGAAACTCCAATCGGAATGCCATCCTTCAGCGAACAGCGGTGTTTGCTCATCGGCCTCGCGCTTCACCTCGGCCACATGAGGATGATCCGCCAAACCTTTGAAGTAGGGATCTTGTCCAAACTCCCCAAAGCGCAGCGCCACCCGCTCGAACTGATCAAGGCTTAGGTGTTGATCGGCAAAGGCCACGACGAGATGTTCAAGCCAGATGGCACGAATCTCCGAAACAGTTACGGGTGAAAGCTCTGTGGACAGATCAACACCGTGAATTGTTGCTCCGCAACTATCACCTGAAGGTTCAACAGAAATCATGAGGGGTCTCCTTTGGAACTCGCAACGAATCCAAGTGCCAGGGCCGCATCGACTGCCTTGGCGAGAGCTTCGTCGCGGGCTCCACAAAGCCCGGCAATATCTACACCCTCGGTGCTCTTTTGGCCGGCGTAATACCGGGCGAGTACACCATCGAGGATGCACACCGTCTTCCAATGGTTAAACGAGATATAGAAACCAATGTTGGAAAGATCTACCCCGGTTTTCGCCGCGTAGCGGTCCAACAGCTCATCATCGGTGGGGTAGCCGGGAGCCTGCGACGGACGGATGCCACGTGCGCTTACTTCCCCCGATTTACCCCAGCCGTTGATGGCATAGGCCAAATCCGCCAGTGCGTCACCGAGCGTCGAAATCTCCCAATCAATGACTGCAGCCACTCGACCCAACCCATTCGAAACGCAATTGTGTAATCCGTAGTCGCCATGCACCAACCGCGCCGGACCCTGGTCAGGAATGTTGTTGGAAAGAAACTCATGTAGCAATTCCACATCTGGAGCAGTCACCGTTTTCGATGCATCCCACGAGGCTTGCCAACGCTTTAGCTGGCGAGCAACATAGGCGTCGGGTCGACCAAGATCACCCAACCCCACCTGAGCGGGATCCACTGCATGCAAATCAGCTAGTACGTCAATGAAATGAAAACCATGCTCACGACGTAATGCTTCAGGTACCAGCGCCAAAACCTCCTCCAAGGCATAGAGCGACTTTCCGTCAATGGCTCGCATGGCGTAAAAGATTGCACCGGTAATGGATTTGTCGTCACAAAAGGCCAGAGGTTCAGCCACCGGCACTGGCGTTCCCCATAGAGCCGTCATGATTTTGAACTCGCGGGCCATGTCATGCGCACTTGGTAACAGTTCTCCCTCCGGTGGACGACGCAACACAAACTTGCTACCACTCCCGTCGGTTACCCGGTATGTCAAGTTGGAATGGCCACCAACAAGGCGTTCCCAATTATAGGGACCGTGCATCCACTCGCATCGTGCCTCGAGCCAAGGCATTACTAAGCCAACGTTAAAACCTTGCGGCCCCGTTGCCGTTTGCGGTTCGATGGATTTGCTAGCCGTGCTGAAAAGTTTGGCGGTCATGACACCAGTTCACCACGATGCGCTATTTCGTCCAAGTAAAGACGAAATTAGGAATTCCCCAACTAGGGCTTAAGCAAAATCCTCGTAACACTGCCCAAATAGGAGTTCGCAGCCGTCCAGCATTGAATCGGACCGCTCATCTCGACTGAGCCTTAATCGGCTCATCGTGACTGAGCCTAAATCAGCGCTAAGGACGTGGTTTCAAGACCACAGCCGATGTCCTCACTGAGTGCGTCGCCCAAAATCAAATTCAAATTCGAAGTAACTCACGATCAAATTGAGCTTCGGGTCCTTTAACTCGCTTACCTGACTCTGAACTCTCTAGACCCAGCGCGCCATCGAAGCAGCAACCCCGTGGAATCAAGAACTTTCGAATTATAACCAGGTTCACCCAAAACCCCACTGGTTAGTTGAAAACGAATTCGTCAACTCAAATCGTTTACCGCACAACTATTCACTCAAGTCAGTAGAAAAAGATGCCGACTAGTTATTAACAGTAAATGCTCTTTGGAGACCTTCTCCAAAACAGAGCGGAGCCAGGCAGGGAACGCAATGCTCAATTTGGCAGCAATCGAATTCGGAACAGGCAGAGCGCGGAAAGGAGCCATTGCCATGCTGGCCACCGCAATTGGCCTATCCGGCTTCATCGCGGCAGGTCTTAGCACGCAGGCCCGGGCAAGCACACTAAGCGGATCTTGGGCTGGCACAACGTCGACCATGACCTCGGTAGTGGATTCCGCAAACGTAACCGTCAAGCTGACGGGTGTGGGAAATGCCACCGCAGCATTGTCGAGCGGCACATTGGACCCGGGCGTGTACTCGACGGCTGGGGTTAGCGGAAGCGCTGCAGCGACCGTAAGTTTCACCCCTTCGTCTTTGCTAGGCACGGCGGTGCTCACCTTTAGTTTTGACGAGCCGCTACGCGACCCCGTTTTACACATCGGAGGGCTTGGGGCACAAATCGGAACACTTGGAGTAGTGGCGGGAGTATCCCCACTCTTAACCTTCGCCCCCGGTTTCAGTTCGTCTACTGGCAACAGCCAATTTGTCGCAATCGGCAACACTGTTACTCGCCCGCTGCTAGCCCTCGGTGCCACTTCGGGATGTGGAGGTTTGAAGGGTGAGGCGTGTGGATCGTTGGCATTCAGCGGAGACTTGTCGTCGATTGCCACCGTCATCACCTACCCGGTAGGCGCCCTGGCGAACGACGCAATCGATTTTGTTGTGGAGGGCGCGCGTGCAAATTCCGATCTTCAGCTTTCTACTTCCACTCCGACGATTACGCCTGGCGGGAGCGGCACACAAACAGTCACGGTGACCAACATGGGCCCTAACTCAGCCTATGACGTCGTTGTGACCTATGTGCCGCCGACCGGTTCGACCATAACGACTCTCCCTGAGGGTTGCCTTGGCCTCTTGCCTTTTGGTCCATTAACTTGCGCAGTGGCACCGAATTTAGCGAATGGTGCCAACGTTTCGCTAACCGTTCCGTTGGGACTGAGCGCCGTTGCGATACCGGGCGTGACTCTCAGCGGCGGAGTTGCCTCGGTCGCTCAAACGAACCTGCTTCACCACACCGACCTCAACATAGCAAATGACTCTGTCGTGCTTTCCGCAACCGCCGGACTTGGTTCGGCAGATCTTTCGGTGAGCGCTTCCGCTCCGACAATCACGCCCGGCTCGGTTGGAAACTGGGCAATAGCGGTCGGCAACGCCGGTCCATCGAACGCACAAGGACCTATTAGCGTCACGGTAACACCTCCGACGAGCCTTCAAATCGAGGAACTTCCTGTTGGCTGCCTAGGGGTACTTCCATTAGGCCCTCTAACTTGCACACTGCCAGGACCAGTGGCCGTAGGTTCGAATCTCACCCTCAATGTCTCACTACGTGTGCCAACGGACTCGTTGCCCGGGATTGACTTTCTTGGTGGGGTAGTAGCGGTACTTTCGCCGACCTTAGACCCAGCACCTCTCAACAATCTCGCAGCATCGATCGTTACCGCGGGACCGCGCCTTGCCGATATTGCTGTTGTCGCCTTAACTGCGTCGCTTACTCCGGGAGCTGCTGGGCAATTGACACTTACGGCAACCAACAACGGTCCATCTGATGCCGTCGGGCCTATTGTGTTGAGCTACACCGCACCAACTGGAGTTGACATTACTTCGTTGCCAGCGGGCTGTGCCGGAACACTCCCTCTCGGCCAGATCTCGTGTACCCACAG
>JAYUVJ010000409.1:0-2593 GCA_043754155.1 Acidimicrobiia bacterium | reverse complement strand
GCCATTGAGACATTGCGCCAAGAAACGCAACGGTGACGGTTCTGTGTCGCACCGGGGTTGATTGGTGCGAAGCCGGTCATAACGAATCGGCGGCACCTGTAGAGGAGCCGCCGATAAAATCGTTGGAGGAAGTTTCGATTCGTAAACGACGGACGGAGGAAGGGTCGGATCCAGCGCGTTGCGCCGTCACCATCTTCTGCTGGGTTGGAGGGTCAGTTCCGTCCGTCGCTAACGAACACTTTGTACTTCGGCCCAGGGCACTGCGAACTAAAGGAGATTGCCAAGATCTGTCTAAAAACCTACGGATGCCTGCAAGCTCTGCACTTTAAAGAGAAACAAGCACTCTTGAAGTTCTCGTCAGCAGTGACAGCAGGATTCTTCAGGGCGCTGTCTAGGTAGCTATCTCGGCCAAACAACTTTGAGATCAGAACTGTAAATACCCTTAGCAATTGACTCATCGAACGTGTCGGCGACCGCAGGCCTTTCCTTCAAAATACCAGCATCGAAGTATTCGTCAAGCTGCGTGCTGAAACGACGAGCGTTCATCACGCCAATCGGAGTTCCCAGTGGTGTGCTGTCCGCCACAATCTTGGCTTCAACCTTCCAACGGAATCCTTCGCCGACGGGTGACAGGAAGTTGCGGTTTCCTGTTGCGTTAATCTTTTTTACGCATATGGCTACAGCTTCATCGGTATCGGCGGCCGCATCTTGGTAGCCCTTGAGCGCAGCACGGACAAAGTCTTGCGCCGCTGTTGGGTGTTCTTTCACAAATTTGGCGTTGGTGTAGACCAGCCCAAAGGAACCATTGATGTTGTACTCAGTAGGATCGAATGTGGCGATTTTCACTGGTGGGATATTGCGAGCCAGTTGGCCGGGCTCGTTGGACTTGTAGCCGGGTAGGGCATCAATGGGGAGACTGAAGTGGGCAACGGGATTGAAGCCGTCGACGTTTTGTTCCTTGTAATCAACACCGCGTTTCAGTCCGGCTTTGTTCAACATCAATTGGATCGAGGGAGGTAAATCACCTTTGATGCCAATGGTCTTGGTGCGCAGATCGGTGATGTTTTTCAGTTTGCCGTCATCGCGAACCATAAGGGTTTCAATAGCGGTTTTGCCCAATTCATACACGGCGAGCAGCGGACGTTCTTTGGGCGTATTGCGTACTAACTCCACATACGATCCAGCGGAAGCGAACTGGGCTTTGTTGTCGGCAACAAGTGCGTAGTTGACGGTGGAGAAGCTGGCCTTCACATCCACATCGAGACACATTTTGGCGAAGTAACCCTTGGCATCGGCAACGACCATTTCCACGATCGATGCGGTTGCGGCGTAATCGAAGCCCGAAAGGTAGGTGATCTTCCCGGCCTTCTTGTTGGCTTCGCAGCGGGCAGCAGAAATGCCTTCTGCCGTTACGGCGCTACCGGTCGGCCCGAGAGGTTTGGCAACGGTTGAAGGAGCGGTTGCGGGAGATGTGGTGGGTGTAACACTGGCGGCCACCCTGACTGGTGCAGCCGTGGTTTTGGGCCTGACGGTTTTGGCGACCTTTGCCTTGGGTCTGAGTGCAGCCTTGGCCGCCGAGGCCGAAGAAGCGCTAGCGCCGACAACCAGAACCACAGCAAACAAACCAGCGAGGCTCCTTGTGAAGTAGATGTTCACGAAGTTGGTGTTGCCTGCGTGACCGTGCGCGGATGAGTGACACCGTGTGTTCACTGCTGGGGTTGAAACAGGATTCAAGGGGTTACTCCAATGGACGTGCGCTGGGCTCTTAACCAACTTCAAGGCCCGATCACCGAATACAAACACGGTGTCGGGGATCAAGGATTGGCTAGGAATCCGGGATGAACAAAACAGGGATGGTCTCAATCGACTTCGGCAAACTATCGGAAAGTCTAGGAATTATCGAGGCTGTGCCAGCGCCGCACGGCCGTTTCGACCCCCGATATCGCAAGGTATGCGAACGAACCAATCAAGCCAAGTACGAAGATACTGCCCCACAGCTGGGGTATTGCTACATTGCCGGCACTTGCGGTCCTGCGAATTAACAAGCCGAGACCTTCGTCACCTGCAAAGGCATACGGCTCACCAATGGTCACCCCGACCAACGACAAACCGGCCGACAACTTGGCTGCGCTCAGTAACTGGGGCAACGCTGTGGGCACTTGCAGCTTCCGAAAGATTTCCCACCGACTGGCGTGCACTGATCGCAACAATTCTGTGGCCGCAGGGTCGACCGATTTGAGTCCGTTGGTGGCCGCAAACAACATAGGTGGAAAGCAGACAATGGCCACCATCACAACGAGTGACTTCACGCCCAGCCCGATCCAAATCAATATGGCCTGGGCGTAAGCAAACAGTGGGGTTACCACGACGAGCAGCGCCACGGGAAGCACCGCTCGCTCCGCCGTGCGTGATTGAGCAATCAAACTAGCCACCACGAAGGCCACAGCCATTGCGATAACAAAGCCAAACATCGCTACCCGAAACGTGGGCAGTGCATTGGCCCAATACGTGGCTCTGCTCCTCCAAACCTCAGCAAACGCCGACGATGGCCGCACCAACTTATAGGAACCAATCTTCGCTATGCGTACATAGG
>JAYUVJ010000408.1:0-3247 GCA_043754155.1 Acidimicrobiia bacterium | reverse complement strand
GAGATGCGCGGCATGCTCACCGCCAAAGTCTTACGTTCGCCCCATGCCCATGCTCGCATTCTCGATATCGATGATTCTGCTGCCGTTGCTCTGCCCGGCGTGCACGCCGTTCTGCATTACAAGAACACGCCACGCGTGGCATATGCCTCCGGCGGCCAGTCGTGGCCCAACCCATACCCCTTTGACCAATTCAGTTTTGACAACAAGGTTCGTCACGTTGGCGATCGCGTAGCTGCGGTTGCTGCCGAGAACGAAACCATTGCCCGTGAAGCCTTAAGACTCATCAAGGTCACCTACGAAGTGTTGCCCTTCATTCTTGATGAACGCGAAGCCATGCAGCCCGGCGCGCCGCAAATCCACGACGAACCCGATGCCATTGGTATTCACGACGCGGCAAAAAACATCGTCCACCACATGCACGGCGCCACACCTGGCGACATCGAACGGGCCTTCGCCGAGTCTGACCATGTTTTCGAGCAAACCTTCCGGGTACACCAAGTGCAGCAATGTCCGATTGAACCGCATATCACGGTGGCTTGGCTCGATGAAGATGAGCGCATGGTGTTGCGCACGGCCACCCAAGTACCCTTTCACGTTCGCCGCATGATCGCGCCATTAATAGGTATGCCTATTAAAAATATTCGGGTTATCAAGCCTCGCATTGGCGGTGGTTTTGGGGCCAAGCAGGAAATGTTGATTGAAGACATCGCTGCCCATTTGGTGTTGGCTACCCGCAGGCCGGTGCGGTTGGAACTTGATCGCGAAGAAGAGTTTGCTTCTTCGCGTACCCGTCACCCACAAACCATCACGTTCAAAACCGGTGTGATGAACGATGGCTCGCTGATGGCGCAACGCATGTATGTGCTGGGAAACACGGGGCCGTATGGAACCCATGGCTTCACGGTGCAGAACGTGGCGGGTTTACGTGGTCTTTCCAGTTACAACGCCAAGTTCAAAGAGTTCGATTGCCACGTGGTGTACACCAACATTCCCGTCCCAGGGGCCTACCGGGGTTACGGTGCGCCGCAGGCGGAGTTTGCCTTGGAATCCCATATGGAAGACATCGCCCGCTCGGTTGGCCGCGACCCTCTCGACTTCAAACGGCAGAACTGGGTAAAGGTAGGTGACCGTCTAGACATCGTCACCCGATTGGGCGAGCGCGGTGAATCGTTGGAGTTGCCGTGGGAAGAACTGCCGATGATCATGACGTCGGGCATTGAAGAGTGCGTGGCCCAGGGGAAGCGGGCGATTGGTTGGCATCGCCGTTTGGATCCCTCGTGGATTTCTCCGGCTGATCAGCCCCATATTCGTCGTGGCCTTGGGTTTGCTTTCTGCATGCACGGCACAGCTATCCCGTTCCTGGATATGGGTGGCTGTTCGATGAAGCTCAACGACGACGGTTCCTTCAACGTGATGGCTGGTGCTGCTGATCTTGGCACGGGCGCCGATACAGTGTTGGCTCAAATTGCTGCCGAAGTATTAGGTGTACCTATTGATGACATCATCATGTACACCGGCGATACCGATCTGACCCCCTTCGACGTGGGTGCCTACGCTTCGTCGACAACCTACATTTCGGGCATGGCAGTCAAGAAGGCTGCCGACGAGTTGCGTTGGAAGATCAAAAAACGAGCAGCCAAGATGCTGGGTGTTGAACAGCCTTGTTCCATCGAGTTAAAAGATAAGCGCGCGTATGCTCCTGATGGCTCTAGCGTTTCATTGGAAGAGGTGGCGCTTAACACTTTGCATACCGAGGATCAGGAACAGTTGATGGGCCAGGGCTCGCACGTTTCCCAAGACTGCCCACCGCCGTTTGCCGCCCAGTTCGCCGAGATCGAAGTGGATATGCAAACCGGTCAGGTCAGTGTGATTAAGCTGGTCATGGCAGTCGATTGTGGGGTGGCCATCAATCCGGTTACCGCTTCTGGTCAGATAGAGGGCGGCATGATTCAAGCTTTGGGTTACGCCCACTGTGAAGAGTTTGCCTTTGATGAAAACGGGAAGATGATCAATGCGGCATTTGGTCCGTACAAGATTTACCGTGCCGACGAGATGCCCGATGTTGAAGTTTTCCTGGTGCAAACGATGGAAGATTCAGGACCGTTTGGCGCTAAAGCCGTGGCCGAGATCCCCAAGGATGGTGTTGCGCCAGCTCTACGTGCAGCCATCGTGAACGCCACGGGTGTTGCCATTAACGACATTCCTTTCACCCCAGAGCGGGTCTACAACGCGTTGGCAGCCGCCGGTGTTTCCCAGTAGTTTGCCCATCATCTCGCCCAGTCGTTTGCATCGTGGTTTGCCCAGTCGTTTGCATAGTTGTTTTCAGCATCTCGTGAACTCTGAACTCTCGAAATCTTGATTTCTTCATGAGCACCATCATTGTTCCGCAATGGCTGATCACCTCAGCACATGAACTACCGCGCGTGGGTTGCGCCGTGCGAGTCGTTGGGGATGGCATTGCTGAGGTGGGCCTGGCCACTGAACTCGTAGCAGCACATCCCCACGACAGTGTTCTGCGCGCTGACCATCAGGTGCTGCTTCCGGGGTTCGTCAACGCCCACACCCATCTTTACGGCGTGTTGGCGCACGGGATACCGGTGGATCCGGTGGCTGATTTTTGGAGTTTCCTCGCCAACTATTGGTGGCCAAAGGTTGAGGACCGCATTGATGCTCCCATGATCGCTGCAGCCACCGATTGGGTGTGCGCCGAGATGGTCCGTTCGGGAACCACCACGTTCTACGACATTCTCGAAGCCCCCCACTCACTTCCCGATGCCCTACTCGTGGAACGCGAAGTTGTCGAACGGCGCGGTTTGCGAGGGATGCTTTCCTTTGAAGCTACCGAGCGCGTGTCAAAAGCCAATGGCCTGGCGGGGTTACTGGAAAACGAGCAGCTCATCAGGGCTTGTCGCAACGACCGTTCTCGAGGCCAAGCCACCTTGGTTGATGGCGTGATGTGCTTTCACACCACGTTCACATGCTCAGAGCCGTTCATCCGCTCCGCATTCGATCGAGCAGCAGATCTTGGCGTGCTCACCCACGCACACTGCAACGAGGGTGTCCACGAGGGACTATGGGCCCAAGAACACCTAGGTATGCGTACATTGGAATTTTACGATTCGATCGGCGTGCTCTCCCCCGCGTTCTTGGCCTCGCAATGTGTGCAACTGTCCGATCGTGAACGAGCACTCATCGCCGAGCGGGGTGTGAAGGTTTCCCATATGCCGCTCGCCAACTGCGAGGTGGG
>JAYUVJ010000407.1:0-5418 GCA_043754155.1 Acidimicrobiia bacterium | reverse complement strand
GTGAACTCTTCGCGGCTGACGGGGATCAGCGGTCCACGGTAAGCAGGCGCACTGGTCGTTGCGATGGTCGTTGCGATGGTCGGAACAACTTGCACCGCTAGCTGTTTGGTCTGCGAGGCACTTGCGGCGCCGCTGGGAACACCAAAGAGAACTGCTGCACCACAAATGCCCAGCGTTGCCAAAGTAATCGCAACCCTGCCCCCAACAGTCTTCGCTGCGCCACCCATGGTTCGAACCAACATCGCGTGCCATCTTTCGAGATTTTCGTTACTACTGGTCTGAGAGCACGCGACCCGGAACTTCCTTTCACCACACAGCGTCTTTTATTTCATCGGTAGGTGAACGCTAGGTTTGGAGTCCATGACCAAAGACTGGGCTCGTCCGCTTGTGCATTTCGAGATCGAAGCAAAGGACGCACAGCTACAACGCACGTTCTACGGTGAAATGTTCAACTGGGACATCAGCGACGGCGCAATCATGAGCTTCGACAGCGGGTTCGGCGCCCCTGAAGCAGGGGCGGCTGGACACATTCGTCAGTCGCAGCGAAGCGGAATAACGCTTTACATTCAGGTGCTCGATTTAGCCGAATCGTGTGCAAAAGCCGTAGCCCTTGGTGGCTCAATTGTTCTTGATCGATTCGACGTGCCCAACGGTCCAACCTTGGCGGCCATTACCGATCCCGAAGGAAACCCGCTCACTCTGGTGCAGCAGTAGCTCGGAGGTCTTGTGCCTTTCAGAGCTACAACGTGTTGTAGCGGCAGGACTCGATGGTCATGAGATCCATCATTGACAAGACGTCTTCAAACAGCGCAAATTCTTCGGTTTTGTCGACGGCCGCATCAGCGCAGGATTCGGAGTCCCACACGATGATTGATGCCCATTCACCGTCTTCGGAGAGAGCCGTAGTTCTACGTTGCAATCCTGGTTGGAAATAAAAGAACTCCGTTTGCAATTGCTCGTCGAGTTTCGCAAATGTCTTTGCATCGGCGCCATCATGCAAACGAAACGTAGTGATCTCAATCATTAGAGCCCAAAGACTAGATTCATCAGAGGTTAAGGTTAGATTGCCAGCCGGAGGGGCGGGGCACAACTATGCCAGCGATGGAGCAAATCGGTAGATCGACATAGCTTCACCGGTGTCGTCGAACACCACGCTTACGGCCATGCCAATGGAAACACTGTCGACCTCGCAGCCAACGATGTTTGTTAACACCCTTGGGCCTTCTTCGAGTTCAACGTAGGCAATAACGTACGGACCCTTTTCAGCCCACGCACCCGCGCCCTTTCGGGTGATCGAGAACGAGTAGATCGTGCCTCGTCCGCTTGAGATAATCCATGACGTGTTTTGCGATGAGCACGCTGGACAAAATGCTCGCGGATACCAAATGGTTGACGAGCAATCGTCACACTTGCGCAATAGGAGTTCACCCCGAGCAGTGGCGTCCCAGAATTCTTGGGTTTCTAGTGTTGGTTCTACTTTGCGGACCGGTAACCCACTGGCCCCAACCCGCGGAGCCACTTTTGCTGCACGATCGGCGCCAACTGGAGTTTCGCTAGCCATCATGACCTCCCGAGAATCAGTGTTGCTGAACCACTACGTGTACCTAGATTGCCGCCAGTGCCATGCGCCAATGCCAGCTCGCAATTGGGTACTTGCACTGCAGGGTGTGCCTCGCCGCGCACTTGGCGAACCGCTTCGATAATTTTCGTCATGCCTCCACGATTTCCTGGATGGTTGTTGCACAATCCTCCACCGTCGGTATTAAACGGCAGAGCACCACCGGCTTCCAGAGCGCCGGATTCTACAAACTTGCCACCCTCACCTTTGGCGCAGAATCCGAGATCTTCGAGCGTTTCCAGAACGGTGATGGTGAAGCTGTCATAAATGGATGCGTACTGAATATCTTTCGGTGTCACTCCGGCCTCACGAAATGCCGCGGGCCCCGACCATAGGGCACCGGTGTGCGTGAGATCGATTCGCCCATTGGCGGTGTGTTTGAGTGCCTCACCATGACCCAGAACCGAAACACCGCGGGATGGTTTCATAAGCGTACGTGCTACCTCGGGGCTCACCACGACCACCGCTCCCCCGCCATCGGTAATCACGCAGCAATCGAGTCGATGCAACGGATCGGCCACCATGGGCGAGTTGAGCACTTCTTCGACCGTCACCACATCGCGGAGGAATGCATTCGGATTGTGCGATGCGTGCTTCGATGCCGCCACTTTGATCATCGCCAATTGCGCCGAGGTAGTCCCAAATTCGTACATGTGACGAGCTGCAGCGAGCGCGTACATGTTGGGTACGTTCGATCCCCACTGCGATTCAAATGCGTGTTCGGGAGCGTCGGTATTTGCGGCACTTCCTCCAGCTGCGGCGCCGCCGGTTCGGGGTTTCCCTGCCAAAGTAATCAGCGCAACATGGCACTTACCGGCCGCAATCGCAGCAGCAGCATGGCCGACATGGGCCAGATACGAGGAACCGCCAGTTTCGGTCGTGTCGGTGTAGCGAATGTTTAAACCCCAATAGTCGGCCATTGATATCCCGCCGAAACCGGGAGCATCACCAGCGCAGAAGTATCCATCAACATCGGCCATGGTCAAACCAGCATCGCTCAGTGCCCCAAGTGCTACGTCGGTATGGATTTGCACCAACGTTCGATCGGGTAGGTGACGGCCGGGGTGCTCATAGGCACCCACAATCCGGGCGTGTGGTGATCCAGCAGAACTCATGGGTTTAACGTACGCGAGGAGTTGACCAGCTTCCAAACCCGACTTCCAAACCCGACTTCCAAACCCGACTTCCAAACCCGAGCTCCAGCAGACCGATCGGCGAGTTCCTCTCAGAATTTTGCTAGAAGCTGGTGAGGAGCACCTTCGTTGGCTCGTAGTCAATCGACCAGTCGGCATACACGCCCACTTCACCGCAAGCAAGGCACTTTCCGCCAACGATCATCCATGTCACCTCGCCGTTGGAGTCAGTACAAAAGCCCACGGCCAAAGCAAAGGATTTTTTGCCGCAGAAGCACTGTGCGTCACCCGTATCAGCGTCATCCCAATGTTCCTCACTGTCACCGATAAACACAGTTTCCTTGCAGCCTCCACAAACTCGCTTGGCAACGCCGTCCTCTTCGCTGCACTGCATCCAAAAAGCCGTCCCCCCACACGTTGAACAAACCGATTGCCGGACCAGATCAGCCGGCACACTCTCTGCGTCGCCAAATTCACGAACATACGCGTACAGGTCTTCTAAGGCGGCTGGTTCCGAAGAAGACCCGAACGCCGGGCCAGTTGCACCGTCGGTTGAAACGTCAGTTGCACCGTCGGTAGAAACGTCGGTTGGAGGGTCAGTCGAAACGGCACGGGGATCGGTAGCAGGAGACACACGCTCACGCTAGGTGAAGGTATAGAACGCCGAGAACAACCTTCTCCATCAATGCCGCTCAGGATGACGTGCCATCGACAGTGGGCCGATTCCACAACCACCAGGTCGAACTGCAACACTGAAGGCATGACTCGTCCCGTTCTCCATACGTCTTTATGTGATCTTTTCGGTATTGACTACCCCGTGCTTCTGGCTGGTATGGGCCCGACCGTTGGTGGTTCAAACAAGGGGGTAGCTGGGCCGGAACTCGTTGCCGCAATTTCCAATGCTGGTGGACTCGGTGTTTTGGGCGGTACCGGGTTTGGACCCGAAGAAATGGAAGCTGAAATTCTCAAGATCCGCGAGCTGACCGATAAACCCTTCGGTGTCGATATTTTGTTGCCAGTGCTCGGTCCTAAATCTGGCGGCTCGGATCACTCCCCCTCGAGTGCCGAGTTGTGGGATCTCATCCCTGCTGCACACAAAGCCGAGATCGAGGCACTGCGTGTGAAGCTTGGCCTGCCCGAGGTACCAGCACCGCAACGAAAAACCAATGATCAGCCCATGTCGTCGGCGTTGTTTGATCCGCAGTCCCAGATCGATGTCATCACTGGGATGGGTGTTGCTGTGTTGGCGACGGGACTCGGCGATCCTGCTCCCTATATGCGCCAATTGCGTGATGCCGGGATGAAAGTAATTTCTCTTGTTGGCAATGTGAAAGGCGCGCTTAAGGTTCTCGGTGCTGGAGTTGATGCCGTTGTCGCTCAAGGCACCGAAGCCGGCGGCCATACAGGCCGCATTGGCACCATGGCCCTTCTCCCGCAGGTTCTCGATATTGCTGGTTCCACCCCGGTTATTGCTGCGGGCGGAATTGGAGATGGTCGTGGCTTGGCGGCAGCGCTTGCAATGGGCTGTGAGGGCGTATGGTGCGGAACAATTTTTATCGGGACAAACGAAGCGCAACTCGATGATTTTCGCAAAGCCCGTTTTGTGGATGCCAACGAAGAGAACACCAAAATATCCAAGATCTACTCCGGCAAAACCATGCGCAACATCACCAATCCACTCGTTGAAGCATGGGAGGAATCGGGCATCAAGGCACTTCCGATGGGATTGCAAAGCATGCTAATTGCGCCTCTACTTCGTGGCAGCGCAGCAGCGGATCGTCTCGAAAACGGCATGAACGCTGGCGGACAAATTACCGGACTTATCAAAGCCATCCGCCCTGCCGCCGATGTCCTCAACGATATGGTTGCCAGCGCCAGTGACATTCTCGCCAACCAACTCGCTGCGCGCATCACTACCGCATAACGCTAAGCGGATTTACCCTGGATTGGGCTTTGACTTACATCCTCAACTACCACTTCGACCGAAGCAACGCTTGCAGTACGAAGGCAAGTACCACTTGACTTACGAGCCATTTCGTTGGAACAATCATCGGGGACGCCACGTACGCCTCGGGCCCCACGTGCACAGGCTCGTCTGACCAGGTGGTGTTGTGCGGTTCCAGCTTGGCCAGATTGTGTACCTCGCCAACTTGTTTCGCCTTAAGACGTAATTGGGGTTGGAGTTTGGGTTGGGGGTCGAGTTGGGGGTGGCGGTCGAGTTGGGGCTGGGGTTGAGATTGCGCAAGTGCGGCAACCGCAGGGACAAGCCATGGCATAAACAGCAGCCAGATGCGTTCAACTTCTCCTTTGGAGTATTGCGAAACTTCTGCAATGGTGATGCAAACAAGCGCACCACCAACAACGGGCCAAAGCTTGCGATCTCGTAGTGAAGCAATGCCAGCAATCACCGCTGGGCCGATGGCCATTAGAAGCACGGCGACGTTGGCCAACAAAAAGTAGGTCCACGTACGAAAGTAAGCGCTGCCGTTCCAGTAAAATTTGTTGGTCAGGCGAAGTCCATCGAACCACCAAAATCCGAAGTGGTAGAACACACCAGTTATTACCACCGCAGGAACGAATGCTGCGGTAGCTACCTGAAATGTGGGAACAAAACGTTTTCTCATTCCCGTCAGCACCGAAATGGCGACAAGAACGAGAATCGTCGCA
>JAYUVJ010000406.1:0-8583 GCA_043754155.1 Acidimicrobiia bacterium | reverse complement strand
GAAGAAGTCGATCAGCTACAGGTTAAAGAAATCGTGTTAGTGGCCCAAGATCTGGCTTCGTATGGCAAGGACCGTCCGGCTGAGCTTGGGGCAGGATCGATTGTCGCCTTGGTGCGCGCCGTGGCTGAGCGAGTTGAACGTACCAGGTTGCTATATCTGTATCCGAGCGACCTCACCGACGCCCTCGTTGACGCGGTGCTCGATACCGGGGTTCCGTACTTCGACCTTTCCTTGCAGCACGTCTCCAAACCACTGTTGCGACGGATGCGCCGTTGGGGTGATGGCCAACGATTCTTGCGTCGCATAACCGATATTCGTGACCGTGCATCCGATGCGGCCTTCCGCTCGAACTTTATCGTGGGGTACCCGGGGGAGACCGAGGAAGACCACGATCAACTGCTGTCCTTCGTCCGCAATGCCGATCTTGACTGGTGTGGCTTCTTCTCGTACTCGCGTGAGGAAGGTACGTATGCATATGATCTTGACGGTGCGGTTCCTTCTGGGTTAGTACGCGAACGAATGGCTGAACTTTCTGAGTTGCAGGATGCTATTACTGCTCGTCGACGCGATGCGCTGATTGGTCAAGTGGTCGAAGTGCTCGTGGACGAAGTGGGTGTGGGGCGCTCCGTTCGTGAAGCCCCCGAGATCGATGGCACGATCGCGATTCCTGAATCGCTGGCTGTTGGTACCTTCGCCAAGGTGCGAGTGGTGTCGGCTCTTGGTCCGGATTGCACCGCGGAGCTTTTGGATGCCGACCATCGCAACCAGGGCGCCCATGCCGGCCGGGGCGATCATGGTGACGGTGTCAATGCTCCACTGGTAGATGTAACGCAAGGTCTTCGCAGCTAGGTCTTATGGTTGTGGCGCAGTCTGAACCGACCCAGGGGTCACACGAATACTTGACGCCCGCCAACGGGATGACCATGCTGCGTATGTTGGCAACGCCATTCATGCTGGCGTTGATTGCAGGCCGACATTTCGATGCGCCGACGTTTGGGTTGTGGATCGTGTTGTGTGGCACCGATGGTATCGACGGATTTCTGGCTCGTCGTTATGGCGTAACACGCTCGGGGGCGTTTCTTGATCCGTTGGCGGACAAGTTCTTGATTCTCGGTGCCATGATCGTGCTCGCGTTGAAGGCGGCGTTCGCATGGCCGCTAGTGATTCTGATTGGCGTCCGCGAAATTGGTATGTCCATTTACCGTTCGGTTGCCGGGCGCCAAGGCATTTCGATTCCGGCCCGAAAGTCCGCAAAAGCGAAAACAGTCGTGCAGCAGATCGCCGTTGCTGCAGCGATTGCTCCTTGGTTCGGATATAGGGCTGCTTGGATTGGTACCTCGCTGTTGATGATCGCCACCGTGCTCACCGTTGTTTCTGGAATGCAGTACTACCTTGACGCACGCAAGCGCTAGGTTCACCGATTCCGAACACGTTTATCGTCTTGTGGGAACCACGCCGGAGTTCAGTTCGTTGCTTACAACGCCGCTAAGTCGCATGCGTCTCGGAGTCGCCTGTCTTCGTCGCCGCCCCAGTCTTGGGTAACTAAGAGCGAACCGCGATCTATGTTTGCCCGGGTACATCAGAGCGGGAACGCCGAATTTCTCATGAAGTGTATGCGAGGGGTGAATTACTTTTTGGTGGGTTTGGCTTTTGGTGGGGTGTATCGCTTTGACTTTGTGGCTAGTGCGCGGCCAGCGGCGTCGGTGGTTGCCGTTGGGGTGGCGCCGCGGCTTTGCCGCGAGGGAGAGCGGTGAACGGTTCCAAGATCGCCTCGTTCGATCCTCGCCTGTGTTGCGATTTTACGGTCTTTGTTGATTTTGAACACGAATAGCCAAACCATAAACACGTACAGCGGTGCAAGGGGAAGGAAAAATACCGAAGCAACCTTCGCCCCTTCAACTACGGGCAGATACACGCAGACCAGTGCGCCTAAGCCCACCACAATGCGGTTTGTGCGCCACGCAGCGAAGGCAAAGAACATGGCCGCCACCATGAGAACGGACCACTTCCAGAGGTGCACTGTTTCGGTGCCCTGTTGATTGAAGTGAATGATAGTTGAAGCAACGGCTGAGTAGGCGGCGAGACCGAAGGCGATCTTGCGCTCTAAGGGCCGCAACCGGTGCACCTCACGATTCTCTTCTTTGGAGAGAATTACCCGTTGACGAACCGGGCGAGAAGCTTTCGATTTAACAGGGGAAGGTTTCAAACGATCGAGAAATGCCACGCATGAAGGGTAGTGGTCCTTTCAAGGTTGCTTGAGCAGGTGATTGGGTTCGGGATTAGGTGGCTTGTTCGGACAGACCTCCCACGGCTCGCCGGGTATACGAAGAACACAAACGTGCCTGCAGGAACGGGTGATCGGTCCGAGCAGCACGGGAGTGCGAAAACGATGGTGCACGGACTGGGTTTGTCTGCGAGCATCGGAGGATGCGTACTGAAGTGGTTGCCATTGGAACCGAGCTTTTACTTGGGCAAATCGTGGATACGAATTCCTCGTGGATTGGCGAGAGGTTGGCGGCATCCGGGCTCAATTCACATTTTCAAACCAAGGTGGGCGACAACCACGATCGAATTGTTTCGGCGCTTCGCATTGCTTTAAATCGGTCTGATGCGGTGATCTGCTGTGGAGGACTTGGGCCAACGCAAGACGACATTACCCGTGAGGCCATTGCTGAAGTTATGGAGGTGGCGTTAGTTCGAGACCCGGCGATTGTGGCGGTGATTACGCAGCTCTTTGCTTCGCGGAACCGGGAGATGGCCAAGAACAACGAACGACAAGCCGATGTTCCAGTAGGTGCTTCCATCATTGTCCAAACGAAAGGAACCGCTCCTGGCTTGGTGTGTCCGGTTTCGTGGCCCGATGGCAACGGTGGAGTGATCGAAAAAGTCATCTATGCGGTGCCAGGAGTGCCCTTTGAAATGATGGACATGATGGATCGAGTCATCGTTGATGACCTCGTGCGCCGCAGTGGTGAGGTTGCGGTGATCGCCAGCCGAACTTTGAGGACGTGGGGGATCGCCGAATCGACGCTTGCCGAAAGGGTAGCGGGACGTTTGGAAGCGCTCGAAAAACCGGGCGCGCCGCCAGCGACCATTGCCTTTCTGGCCAGTGGGATGGAAGGAATCAAGGTTCGGATTACTGCGAAGGGCCAAACGACATCAGAAGTTGCTGAGATACTCGATGCTGAGGAAGCGGCGTTGCGCCTGATTCTCGGTGATCTGGTGTTTGGGGTAGACGACCAGAACATGGAAGCGACAGTTGGCTCGATGCTCAAGGAGCGAGCGCTCACCCTTGGCTTGGCTGAATCCGTTACCGGCGGTCTTATTGCTTCAAGGTTGGTAGCCATCGCGGGAGCAAGTGGCTGGTTCCGTGGGGGAGTAATCAGCTACGCCTCGGAAGTGAAGTTCAACGTGTTGGGCGTTCCCGAAGGCCCGGTTGTAAGCGCTGAAGCAGCAATCGCAATGGCCGCTGGCGCTCGAACCTGCCTTGGCGCATCGGTGGGTCTATCAGTGACGGGTGTAGCCGGCCCGGATACTCAAGACGGACAGCCGGTGGGCACTGTGTTCGTTGGATTGGCGCTGGGGGATGTGGTGATTGCGGAGCGCTTTTCCATGCCTGGTGATCGGGAACGGATCCGTCAATTCGCCACTATCAACGCCTTGGACTTGCTTCGCAAATCGCTTATGCGGTTGGACTAGAAACTCAAGCACAAGCACTGGTCTAATGGATCGTAAGCACAGCTACTTCTGTTTACCGCCGTTTATCTGCTTGATCACGAAGCTGGCGACAGCCACCACAACGGCAATGACGATCCCAAGTTTCACTAGGGCTGCAAGCGCGCTGAGAACTCGGATGAGCAACCACACAGCGATGAATCCACCAACGAGGGTGCCAAGGATCAGTTTCCAGCTCGGCGTTGGTGGTTTGAGATTTGTTTGATCGGCCATGCAGCCAATACTAAGTGCGCCGATTTTGTTACATCTCGCGCAAGGTGTTGCAAACCCTGAGAACCCTTAAGGGAACTCGCCAGGCTGGTGCACTACGACTTGGACGGCTGCAGCTGTTGCACATACAGACGGTGCAGCTGTGCACATACATGGGTTTGGTGCCGATTTGTAGTGCCTACATGTTCAGATGTTGCAGATGTTGCACGGTCTGGAGCGCCGGCACCAGCGAGGCGCCCCAGACCGGATCGTTTCTCACTAGACAGTGAGATTGATCTGCGTGGAAAAGCAAGAATCAGTCAAGGGAGATTGGTTCGTTGTCGAGATCATTCAAGGCATCGCCCTCAACTTGGGTGATGCCAATTTTGATCTTCACCTTGTCGGTGATTTCCATCATCATTTCGGGGTTTTCCATCAGGAAGCTCTTGGCGTTCTCTCGGCCTTGACCAAGTTGTTCGCCTTCGTAGGTATACCAAGCGCCTGATTTCTTGATCACCGCGCACTCAACGCCCACATCGAGGAGCGAGCCTTCACGGCTAATTCCCTTGCCGTAGGTAATATCAAACTCGGCCTGCTTGAACGGTGGTGCCACCTTGTTCTTGACGACCTTGACCCGGGTGCGGTTACCAACGACATCGGTGCCGTCTTTGATGGACTCGATACGGCGGATATCAAGACGAACCGACGAGTAGAACTTGAGGGCACGGCCGCCAGGAGTGGTTTCTGGCGAACCAAACATCACGCCGATTTTCTCGCGGAGCTGGTTGATGAAGATCACGATGGTGTTGGTGCGGTTGATACTGCCGGTGAGCTTGCGAAGTGCCTGGCTCATAAGACGAGCTTGGAGACCAACATGGCTGTCTCCCATTTCGCCTTCGATTTCCGCTTTGGGCGTAAGGGCCGCAACCGAGTCAATAACCACCACATCAAGGGCGCCGGAACGAACCAACATGTCACAAATTTCTAGTGCTTGCTCGCCTGTATCTGGCTGGGAAATCAGAAGCCGATCAACATCAACCCCGATGGCCTTGGCGTAGATCGGGTCCATGGCGTGCTCAGCATCAATGTAGGCACAGGAGCCACCGTTGCGTTGTGCTTCCGCAACAACGTGCATGGCGAGGGTGGACTTACCGGAAGACTCTGGACCGTAGATTTCAGTAATACGACCTCGGGGCAGACCGCCGATTCCGAGCGCCATGTCGAGGGCAATGGAGCCAGTCGAAATGAAATCGATACCCAGGGTGGTCTTCTCGCCCATACGCATGATCGAGCCTTTGCCGAACTGCTTATCGATCTGAGCAAGGGCCATTTCGAGAGCTTTTTCTTTTTCCATGTCGCAACCTTCTTTTTGTGGTTTGGCTGGTGCCAAGTTGTATATGTGACTGGCTGGTGCCAGGTTGTTCCGCGGGGAGTGGTGAAGACTCTACGGAGGGGGTATGACAAAAAACTGAGTCTGCTGAAAAACTTGGAAAAACTTTCGAAAACAACCGATCGAAGGTTCCACGAACAGACGTTCGTACCTTAGAACATCTGTTCGATGGATGTGAGCATTTCGCGAAGAATTTGTTGAAAGGGTCACCCGGCAAGCGGAGAGGGTGAGGCCATTGCGGCTAGCTAGAAGGCTACGGAGTTTCGATCAGGTTGGAGCGAACTGCGGAAAGGTCGCTGGCTGAGAGTCCCCCGTCGGCCAGGTAAGCCTCGACCCCGCCGTAACGGGAATCTATGTGGGATAGGGCAGAAACCAATGCGCTGCGACAGACGCCAATGATGGGTACGGTAGAACTCACTTCGACTCCGGCGGCACGAAGGCCGGGGGCTAGGGAGGCGATGCGGAAGGGCGTCCGGTAGATATTGGTGAGTAGGAAATCATCGATCACGATGGCTTGATCCACGCCTAGGGTGGTGAGGAGCATGGCGTTGGCTAGGCCGGTTCGATCTTTCCCGCCAGTGCAATGGAATACCGCTGGGAGGTTTGCCGGATCGGCCAGCGCCTGGAAAAGCTGCACGAACATCGGCCGGCCCGCGTCCACGATGGTGAGGTAGTTTTCGTCCCAAAACGAGGCATCGGGGACCGCGCGTTTACCGGCGAGGATGTCGCGGACTACGTCGATCATGGCGCCATCGAGGCCTGCGTCGCCAAAACCTAACTGGACAGGGGTCACGGAGCCAGGAAGGCGGCTGGGCTGACGGGTGACCTCATCGTTGAGGCGAAAGTCGTACACGGTGCGGATACCAATGGTTTCGAGGGTGTCGATGTCGGAATCGCTGAGCTCGTTGAGATGATCGGTGCGGAACACCAAACCGCTTCGTACCCATCGGTGATCCATCGTGGGATAGCCACCGGTTTCACGAAAGTTGTAGGCGCCCTCCAGGGCACCCGACGGGTCGCTTCGGGAAGTTCCCTAGGCAGATCAATTTGGGCTATTCCCAGCTCAAGCGCATAGGCCAAAAGGTCAGCTGTGGGCAGGTGGAGAATCGGTTCGACAGGCACGAGCATGTAGCTTGTCAGGGTTTGAAGCGGGGGATTCGCTACCCGCATTCGTGCGTCAAATTTTCGGCTGAATGGTCGAGTTGCGTGATCCCTTCTACAGTTTGGGCGTGTTGATTTTTGAACCGTGCTTGGTCGTGCGAGAGCCGGCAAACCGATGACGGGCGCATCTGAGCAACCTGTTCCGTATGGGCCGAAACGTTTACTTGCTTCTATCGCGGGCGATGTGGTTGGAATGGAGCGCGAGTCCGAATTGGTGGCCGTCTCGTTGGCGACTGGGCGCCACGTTGTGCTGGAAGGGCCTCCGGGTACGGGCAAGTCGACACTGCTCCGATCGATTGCTGCTGCGGCCCACGTTCGTTTGCATTTCGTGGAAGGCAACGCGGAGCTCACCCCCAACCGGTTGGTGGGGCACCATGATCCGGCCTTGGTGCTTAAGGACGGCTATCGACCCGAGTCGTTCGTGGCCGGTCCCCTGGCTGAAGCAGTTCGCGATGGGGGCCTTCTATACCTTGAGGAACTGAACCGTATTCCCGAGGAAAGCATCAACGTGTTGATCACTGCTCTGGCTGAAGGGGAGCTGAACGTTCCTCGCTTCGGTCGAATTCCAGCCCATCCTGCGTTCCGCTTGGTGGCAGCCATGAACCCTCACGACGGGGTGGGCACGAACCGCATAGGTCAAGCCGTATACGACCGTTTGTGCAGAGTTGCGGTGGGGTATCAAGACGAGCCGCATGAACGTTCTATCGTGCGAAAGGTATGCGGGCTTAGTGAACCAACCGGTCAAGCTCAAGTTGATGGACATCTCTATCGTCGATTTTCGAAAATTGAGGCGCAACAGGCGACAACCGAGATTGCCGTCTCGTTGGTTCGGGGGACTAGAACGCATCCAGATTTGCGGATCGGTTCAAGTGTCCGCGGTGCCATTGACATGACCCTTCTGGCTGGCGAATTGGGGGATCTGCGTAACGTGAACGACGGTGATGAGATCGAGAGTCGCCGGGTATTGCTCGATGCGGCGATTGCCGCTCTCTCCGGCCGGATCCGTGTCGACGAAGCCTGCGACCGTGTGGCGGAAGACATCATCACTGAATTGCTCGATGGCATTCTTGCGGCTCGCAAAAAACGTGTGGAAATCTCGTCGGAGGATGATTCGGGAAAAGCTGAGCGCCCCGGCCAACAAGCTCCACAAGAGCCAGGCCGGGGCCGAATTCTGAGCGGTGACGACGCCCGAAAAGCCGTCGAGGATGCAGCCCGGCGTACCAAGAGCCGCAGTGAGATGCAGCATCAACACGGACGCCATTTTGATGAAGCTTCACCTGATTTCGGGCAGGTCGATGAGCAAACCATTCTTGAGCGTGCCGGGCTTGATCCTGATACCACCGTGGCGATGCTCGCCGATATGGCCAACGCCACCGACGTTCGGTTACGGGCCGAAGCGCGAAGATTAGCTGCGCGCATACTTCTTCGAATGGCCAAGGCTGGGACGACGCCACGCCGGGGGGTGCGACGCATGGTGCACGATTATGAAGCTCTTTCAGGCGATTTGGACTTGGACGCGACGCTGGATCGTAGCGATGGAATGGCGACCCATACGGGTGAGGGTTTGGTGACTAACAGTTGGACGGCGGCACAGCGTTCGATCTGCTTGCTCGTTGACCGTAGCGGATCAATGTCGGGCAAAGGTTTGTCCATGGCAGCTATGGCAACTGCAAGCGTGGTGATGGCAGCAGGGGAGCACTCCGACTGCAGCGTTATCGTGTTCGCAAAAGATTCGATTGTGTTACAACGCCAGGGTCAACGCCGAGTAGCGGAAGAACTGATCGGAGACATTTTTGCGTTGCGCGGTAAGGGTGTTACCGATTTGGCGCTGGCCCTGCGTGCCGCCCGGCGGGAACTTTCTAAATCCCCAGCGCGTGAACGCGTCATAATTTTGCTCGGTGATGGACTCGCAACCGAAGGCGATGATCCACTGCGGGCCATGCGAGGAATCGATCGGCTGCATGTTTTGGGTACGAGTAACGATCTTGAATCGACCGATGCCACGGCGCTTTTAGCGGCTCGAGGTAACGGCCGAGTTCGAACCGTAGTGTCCCTCAGAGATCTTCCAGTTGCCTTGAATGCACTGCTGAATGAGGCGGACTAGCACC
>JAYUVJ010000405.1:0-2277 GCA_043754155.1 Acidimicrobiia bacterium | reverse complement strand
ACGGAACCGTCGAACAGTGTCTGGCGGGCCAGGCGTTTCCGGTGGATGCCGCAGACAAAGCACTTGCCAAAAATGTGGCGGGGGCTAACGAAACCTCCCCACGACTTCGAACCGTCTCGGTGGGGGGCGATGACTACCGCATGGCCACCATCGCCGGGCCGCTTGGGGCCACCCAATGGGTACGTGAACTTGCTGGAGAATCGGCAGTGATGCGCCGATTGCGATTGCAGTTCTTCCTTCTAGGTCTTGGCTCAACACTTTTGGCAGCCCTAGCGGGGTGGTTTCTGGCCGCCCGATTCCTGCGGCCAATCCACAAGCTTCGAACAGTGACCGACCGTATCGCTGAAACCCAAAATTTGTCGGAACCCGTCGACGCTTCTGGACAGGACGAGATAGGCAGCCTCGGACGAAGCTTCAACGCCATGATTTCTGCATTGGCAACCTCGCGTGAGCAACAACAGCGCCTTGTCCTCGACGCAAGTCATGAGCTACGAACGCCCTTAACCAGCCTGCGGACCAACATTGAAATGGCCAATCGACCACGACGACTAAGCGATGACGACAATCGCGAAATAATGGGTGCTGCCTTAGCCGAAGTCCAAGAGCTCACCAACGTGATCAGTGAACTGGTGGAATTGGCTATCGACCGCACCGCCGACGAGGCCGTGGTGGCAGTGCACTTGTTTGATCTGGCAAACGATGTGGCAGAGCGAACCCGGCGCCGCTCAGACCGGTCGATATTCATCACCGGACCGCTTCTGGCCAGTACGCAGGACAGTCCGCAGAGCACAGCTTCGGAATCGGTTTTGGGCCGCCCTCGTATGCTGGAGCGAGCCGTGGCCAATTTGGTGGAAAACGCCGTGAAGTATTCGACACCCAATTCCCCTATCAGCATTGAAGTTTCACGGTGCTCGGTCGTGGTTATCGATATCGGCCCAGGCATCGACGCCAAGGATTTGCCGCACATCTTTGATCGGTTTTACCGTTCCGATCTGGCTCGAGCAACGCAAGGATCAGGGCTGGGCCTGGCGATTGTGAGGCAAATTGTTGAGCGTCACGGTGGGGAGGTAATCGCTCGAAACAACTCAACTGGTGGTGCCTCTATGGGCTTTACGCTTCCCGACACACCGTAAATTCGCGATTGTTAAGCATTCTTGTTGGTTAAGAACTTCGTTCGTTGACTTCGTGGTTTAGTCCGTTTGGAGATGCGGCAAAGACCTTGGCTGCTACGGTGCCCGACGTGAAACGGCGATTGTTGGTTGTTCGTCTGCAAGTGGCTGTCCTAACCCTGTTGGGTTTATTTGGCTTGCCTGCGTTCTCTCCAGATATCGGTGCTGGGCTGGATAGTTCCTGGGTAATCGCTGTTTCACTGGCAGCGAACCGTCATATGGTCTTTGGTCGGTCCTTTATTTTTTCTTACGGCCCGCTCGGTTTCTTGGCTTCACCTGCTTTCGTTGTCCCTGCCATGGGTGTTGTGTCGGTGTGGACGCGAATTGGGTTCGCGCTGATTCTCGGTTGGCTCATTGCACGAAGTGTTCTTGCGGTTGCGCCACTTTGGGCCACCGCTGTCGTTACGGTGGTTAGCGTTTGGGTGCTTGGTGGAGTCTTCACGTTGGGCGCTGAAGCGGTGTTAATTCCTCTCGTGCTTTTTATCGGTGGCCTTATTGACTTCTTGGCTACGGCAAAGACTCCCATGCGGCCGCACAGCGCCACGATTCTGGGGGCCCTCGCTGGGACAATGCTGCTCATCAAATTTGATACCGGTGTTTGGGGGCTGTTCTTTCTACTTTTTGCCTTACTCCTCCATGGACGGGCTGTTCGTGTGGGTTTAGGTCGTGTGGGTTTAGGTCGGGTGGGTTTAGGTCGTGTGGGTTTAGGTCGTGTGGGTTTGGGTGGTTTATCACTCCGCGTTGGATCGGCTTTAGTTGGCTTTGCCGGGGCGGTGTTGGTTTGGTGGGGCGTCCTGTCACAACCGATTGGTGCTCTTGTCCCTTGGCTACGAGGAAGCGCGGAGGTCCTCCTGGGGTACGACCGAGCCATGGTGGCTAATGGAGGCGTTTGGTGGGAACTTCCCGCAGCACTGATCGCGTGCGTAACGGCGGGAGCGTTGAGCTGGCTGCTCACCCCTGTAAGTCGTAGACTCTATGTATGCTTATTTCTTTTTAGTGCATCTTGGCTGTTTACCAAACAAAGTTTTATTCGACACGACACCGGCCACGTTGTTCGAATCTTTGCGTTGTTGTCGTTTTGCCTGTTAGTACTTCTTGGCACGCGAAA
>JAYUVJ010000404.1:0-3010 GCA_043754155.1 Acidimicrobiia bacterium | reverse complement strand
AAGGACAACGTGAAAGACGTGAACTTTGGCTACGAGATCCCCGTGGTAAAGCCGCCAAAGGTTCTGCCTGGTACCGAGGTCAAGGTAGATCCAGCTCCTGCTCAGCCTGGCGTCGTCCCGGGTTACACCGGTTCGGACACCACACATCGTGGCTTCCAAGGCGCTGGCTTGCTCCTGATGGGACTTGGCTTGGCCGGTCTCCTACGTAGCCGCAAAGAGCAGTACAGACTCTGAGTAACTTACTCTCGGGTGGTTAAGGCTTCGAGGCCCTAACCACCTACCAAGTGAGGCTCCACGCCAGCGGCGCAACCTCTCTTGACCGCTTCAAGGTTGGTTGCACCGGGTTGGTCGCCCAGCAAACAGCAGCGGGAACGCCTTTGGGCGAACCCTCGTGGACCGTCGACTCAGCGAAAGCAGTGAGTTGCGGTGCGCAAATCTTCCAGGGGCTTCGCCTCCCCGGGAAAGGTGACGGGGGAGAAGAGTTACCTCACTATCCCCGGTCGCTCTGCCGACGAGGCCCTCATCCACTGGATGGGGGCCTCGTTTAGTAATTTATTCCAGTTTCGGCCTGAGTACTGGTTAAAAGATCTAAAGCGAAGAAAATAGCCGACGTACTTGTTCTGCTGCCTTTCGTTGGATCTCGTTCCTGTCGATCTTGGTTGCTTTGCCTAAGGCCACCGCTTGCGTCCCGTTTATCCAAACATCTGTCGCTCGTATGCCCGGGGTGAAGGCCACATGCCAGGGGTCCATTGGGGAGTAACTCCAGCTCACAATATCGTTTCGGGATTCAGGGAAGAGTTCCTGGGCATTTTCTAGCCACGACCATGCTGTTTCGGGAGTGGCCGTAATGTCGTTGTTGCGATGGGCGACATAGGCGAGACGAAACTCTTCCCCCATGTCGGCGCCTATCCCGTCAGTTCCTAAAACTATTTTGTTAGGCCGCTGGGCCGGTGCTGAATAACCAACCGAATTGTTAAAATTGCTACGGGGATTGTGGGCAATAATCCCGGGAATTTCACGGTCGAGAAAAACGCAGTGAACAAGTAGCCAGTTTTCACGTGCGAGTTTTTCCCACCGGGCACCGGCATCGGCATCGCCTGGGCCCTCTGCGACATGCACATGGACTCCGACTCCGAGATCGGTCGCGAGCCCGGCAACCGCTTCGAGGGTTTCGTCGGCGCAGGTGAAAGCGGCATGCGCGCCTACGTATCCGCGGCCACCGGCTGTGAGGAAACGCTCGTTTTCTTTGAGTCCGCGTTTGGCGGCATCGGTCATTTTGGTGGGCCGAGTGTTGGCGCTGGGTTGGTTCTCAATCGGGACTGGTCCGACGCCGGCGTGGCGGTCGGAGACGCCGTAGGAGCAACTCACTCGGACGCCAACTTCGGCACAGGCTTGGGCGATTACATCGAGGCTGCCTTCGATGACATTGGGTGACTCGTGGTGATCGATGATGCACGTAGTGCCATTTTCGAGTGCTTCAAGTGCGCCAAGTTTTGCGGACCAATAGATCATGTCGAGATCGAGTGCACAATCAAGGCGCCACCAGATCTGTTCAAGAATGGCGCCGAAGCTGGTGGGCTGTTTCGGTGGTGCTGGCATGCCTCGGGCTAGCGATGAGTACAGATGGTGATGCGCGCATACCATTCCATGGGTCTGATAGGGAAGAAGAATCTGTGACATATATAGGTGTGCTTACTGAAATAGCAAGCTAATCAGTTTCCGTGGTGGTGTCGGCGGCAGCTGAGGGCATGCCCATGGGAAGTTTGTTACGCCAGATCCCATCAACCATATAGAGAGCGGCGGCCACGGCTCCGCTGGTGGGCACAAGACCGATTTCCCCAACGCCTTTAATCCCATACGGGCTTCGGGGCTGGGGGACCTCTACGAGGATCGTCTCAATGATGGGAACGTCTTTGGCCCGCAAAATACCAAGTGAACGTAGTGTCATGTTGGTCGGTTGCCCAAACTCATTCGAAGGAAAGTCTTCAGTTAGGGCATAGCCGAGGCCCATATGTACCGAACCTTCAACCTGGCCCTCACACAACTGTGGATTCACCGCCCGCCCAACATCGTGAATAGCCAGCACCTTTTCTATCTTGCCCGTTGAGCGGTCAGCGATTACCAGTTGCGCCGCATAGCTAAACGCCGAGTGGATCAGCGGGTTCTTAACGTCTTCATACAAAGAGTTAGTCCAATCAACTCGCCACTCGCCTTCGTAATCGATATGAGGTTTGCAGCCGTCGGCGATGGCCGCGCGGCATGCTTCCATGACAGATCCGGCACCCATAAGTGTGCCGCGTGAACCTGTGGTTTGGCCCAAACCAAGTTCTCGGGTGGTGTCGACGATCACGCGAATCCGTGCTGGATCAATACCAAGCTCTTCGACAGCAACTTGGAGGGCGACGGTGTGAATACCCTGTCCCATCTCGGTCCAACAATGGCGCACTTCAACTAGATCCGTGGCTCCGTCACCGAGGAAACGGACGACAGCTTTGGAGATTTCTTTGAAGCCGTTGCCAAGACCTGAGTTCTTTAGCCCAAGCCCTAAGCCGACGGCTTTGCCTGCGGCGAGTGCTGCCTCATAGGGTTCACGCGCCGCTTGAAGACATGCCTTGGCGCCAGCAGAGCCGTCGTCCATGATTTGGCCGGGTCCCCAAACCTGGCCCGGTTCGATCACGTTGCGCATCCGGATTTCCCAGCCGCTGATTCCCACCCTCTCGGCCAAACGATCCATAATGCCTTCCATGGCGAACTGTGCCTGGTTGGCACCAAACCCGCGAAAGGCGCCGCAGTTGGGGTTGTTGGTTCGTGCCGTGATGGCGTGCACGTCGATCGTGGGCAGCAGATACGGGCCGCTGGCATGACCAGCAGCACGTTCCATAACCTTCATTCCTACGCTCGCATACGGTCCGGAATCCCCGATCATGTGTGCACGCAGTGCTGACAGTTTGCCATTTGCATCGCACCCAACTTCGTACTCCATACGAATGGGATGACGCTTGGAATGCAT
>JAYUVJ010000403.1:0-3722 GCA_043754155.1 Acidimicrobiia bacterium | reverse complement strand
AAATGCCATGGGGTTTGCGGAACAAAGGCATGGCCGGGACCATCGAAGGTTTGTGTACGTATGGTTTGGTTGGCGATGATCTGTGGGTGGGAGAACACCTCCGGTCGGGTATGTACCCTGGCCACTGGAACGTCGAAGGCTGCGCAGTTGGCCACGATGACATCGCTCGTCATGGTCGTGAGGGCTTCGCCGATCACGCGCATGGCTTCCAAATTATTGGCCAGCTGCGCTAGCCGGTCGGCGAATCGTGGGTCGTCCGCCATGTCGAGGCGTTCCATCACCCCGCATAATTCAGGCCAGTTCGAGAGCGCAGGCATCATGGCCACGGCGCCATCGAGCGTTGGGTACACCCGGTAACTGTCGCCACCGTCGCCCGTAGGACGTTCTTCGATTGGATCAACGTAGGTGTACTTCGCCATACCGTCGGGCCACAAAAAATGCATGCCTACATCGAGCATGTTGATGTCGACGTGTTGACCTTCGCCGGTGCGGGCCTTTTGCAACAACGTGGCTAAGACCGATTCCACAATGGCATGCGATACCGCCTTGTCGACCACAAAATTGCGCACCAAATCGTGGGTGTCGTCGAAGGGATCGCGCTGGTAATCGATCATTCCGGTCATGGCTTGGATGACAAAGTCGTAGCAGGGAAGATCTCTCATAGGCCCGTCGACCCCGAAGCCGGTGATGTCTACGGTAATTAACTCGGGCCGAGCGGCACGAAGCGCTGCGAAATCAACACCAATCTTGGCCAACTTCCCCGGCCTTAGATTGCTCAGCACCACATCCGAACGGGCGATCACTGCCGACAACACGCCGGCACCTTCAGGGCGTGCGGCATCGATGCCCAGGAACCGTTTGCCTCGATTGAGGTTCAAAAACGCCGAAGGAATTCCCGCCCGAATGTTCCCGCCTCTGCGCATGATCTCCGGCGCTAGCGGGTTCTCGACCTTGATTACCTCAGCCCCTAAATCGGCCAGCATCATCCCAGCAAACGGCAAGGCGTAGACCTGGCTAATTTCGCAGATCCGGATACCGTCGAGAGGCTTGACCATGGCCAGACGTTACGCACCCCTCGGCGAAAGTGCGAGTTGGCACGTGCCAATGGTCATGGTATGGCCGCAGTTGAAGGCCCCTCGGTTGAGATATTCGCGACCCCGGTTGACGACCGAAATGGAAGGAGCGAAACGGAAGGAGCGAAATGGCTCGTCCGCAAGCCCCGGTAAGGTTGAGGAATATGGCAAGAGCCAAGAAAAACAAACTTTCCGATGTTGATGCTGAAATGGCCGATGCCGATTTGGTTACCGAAGCCGAGCACGTTGACGAGTTGCCCGACGATCTCGATGCTGAGGGCTATGTAGGGGTCTATCAATTTCCCGACAACAAACGCAGGCGCACCCCAGCATTGCTGTACCTGGTGGTTGGGCTTGTGATGCTGCTGTCATGGTTAGTCACTGGAACCAATGGATCAAGCCTGGTCAACAGGGGCTTTGGCGTAGGCGGCGCATTTCTTATTGCGCTGGGTATATACGGATTCGCAGCCGGTGTGAAGCTCAATGTTCATGATGTCGATGCGCTCGTGGCAGCGAGCGCTCACGTGGGATTCCCTGTCGGACATGCTTCCGCCCAGCTCGGTTGGAGGGGGCTACTGAGCCGGCCGACCTGGCGAGTGCTGCTCTACTCTGGCGAGAATCCACCGGCAAAACGTGGACTGGTGCTCGTGGACGGCGTGGATTCGACCATTGTGGGTGACCTAGTTGAAGACAACCCCGAAGATTGGTCGCAATACAACGAGTAGCAATACGACGAGTAGACAGCGCAATACCAACGGGTTGTAGCCCTACCTGGGCCACGATTGTAAAATCCCGTGAGCTACAAGTTCTAGGCAGGACGGAACGACACTGGTAACATTTGCAGGCACCAGAGCTCGTGCGCTGGAAGTCGAAATTTGGGAACCTCAAAGTTTGGCTGACGGTGCACATGGAAAGACTCGAGAACCGCCTGTGTTTGACGGACATCTTCGCCACATCACCGACAAAAGCGTGAAGCCGATCGGCAACGCGCTTACCCGTATGGGGGTAACGCCCGACCAGTTGACCATCCTTGGTTTAGTTATGGCCGTTGCTACTGCGATAGCTATTGGTAGCGGGCACCTATTGCTCGGGTTTTTCTTTCTCGTCGCATCGGCGCTGCCTGACCTTTTCGATGGGGCTGTAGCCAAAGCCTCCGGCTCCTCGTCAATTCGTGGAGCATTTTTTGACTCGGTCGCCGACCGGGTGACCGATGGTTTGCTCGTTGGTGGAATTGGTTGGCACCTCCAAGCCACCAAGGGCGGCCAATACGGCATGCTCGCCTTTGCTGTTTTGGGAGTTTCAACGCTTATCTCCTACCAGCGGGCCAAGGCAGAAATTTTTGGTTTCGATGCCAAAGGTGGGCTGATGGAGCGTGCTGAACGCATCATTGCCATCTGCGTGGGACTGGTAATACCCGTGTTGCTTGTGCCAGTGATGTGGATCATGTTGGTCCTTACCTCAATCACCGCAGTGCAACGGTTCGTGAAGGTTTGGAAGCAGGCGGGAAAACCTCCAGCACCGGTGGCACCCCCAAAAGCCGTGCGCAGCGCTCGCTCCCGCCGAGTGAACGCTGACCGCGCAAACTGGTCGGCACGCCATGGTGAATCCAACCGCTTTTCTCGCGGGGCTGAACGCCGAAGTTCACAGGCCGCTTCAACGTCGTTTGCGGAATGGCGCGAGCGAATGAAACAACGCTCGTCCCGGTAGACGCTGAGCCCTCTGAAACGCTTGCCCACACTTGATGGCTGAAGAATCCTGATGGCCGAAGAATCCTGATGGCCGAAGAACCCAAAGCACACGCGATACACGCCGACTGGAAATCCAAGCTCGCCGCCTCCGCTACAACCAAGGCGTACCAAACAGCTGCGGCCGGCGCTCGGATTTTGCCCCAATCCGTAGCCAACGGAGTAGCGAAGGTGTTAGCCGTGGGATTGCGCCACGGTTTGAAAGAGCGACGAATGATGGTGGCCCGTCATCAGCAGCGTATTGCTGGAGGAAGCCTGAACGGGAAGCAACTCGATTCCCAAGTTGGCAAAGCGTTTAACTCCTACGCCCAGTACTGGGTGGATTCGTTTCGTTTGACCGGTCGGACGACGGCCGAGGTTGACGCTGGTTTTCGGGTCGACGGCGCCCACCACATCGACGAAGCTTTAACGTTGGGCAACGGGGCGATTTTGGCCATGCCCCACATTGGTGCCTGGGACTACGGTGGGGCCTGGGTGGCGCACCATTGGCCGCTCACCGTGGTGGCCGAACGCCTAGAACCGCCGAAGTTGTTTGAGTGGTTTTGCCAACAACGAGAAGCGAATCATCTGAAAATGGTCGCGCTCGGCCCGGAAGCTGGGCGAGTACTGCTAAGCGCGCTTCGTAAAAACGAATTGATCGGTTTGCTTTGCGATCGCGATATTGCCGGTGGAGGAATAGAGGCTGAGTTCTTCGGCGAACGTACCACCTTCCCAGCCGGGCCTGCCACGCTGAGCTTGCGCACCGGCGCCGTGATTTTGCCCAACGCGGTCTTCCAAGAGGGCCCCAAGGCGCACGGAGTTATTCGTCCGCCTCTGCAGTTTGAACGCTCAAGCAACCTTCGTGCAGACGTAAGCGCGCTTACCCAGCTATTGGTGAGCGAACTGGAAACGCTTATCCGAATGG
>JAYUVJ010000402.1:0-2266 GCA_043754155.1 Acidimicrobiia bacterium | reverse complement strand
CCTTGATCTGCTGCCGTATCACGGCGATGTCGTAAATTGTCCTGCGCGGCCAGATCAGCAAATGCACGTGCTCCGGCATGAAGACGTAGGCCCAAACGGGCGGCGGGGTGGCTGGGGCTGACCAACGGGAAGGCCCCGGCGGAGTTGGCGGACCAATTTTTCGGTTAAAGCTTCCACTGGCGATTACGTCCTGCGCTGACTTGTTGGAACGTCCACTCAACTGCTGCTGGGGCTACCCGGTAGTCAGCCGCCAGCCACCCGCCACTTGGGTGCGGATCGCTTAGCGCTTCTTGGATTTTGGACTGGTCTTTGCGCGACTCACTCGCCTTGTCGCAAAGGGAGCGGGACCAACCCCAGCGCGTTTACGAAGAGGAGCCGCGCCTTTAATCTTCCTCCCGCTTTCCGTCACCGCATGAATTGTACAAGCGTCGAAGCCGTCATCAATTACGGTGACATCGTGGAGTTTGTATTTCCGCGAAAGCAGCTTTGAAATGTCCTTTTCCAGCAGTTCAAGAACGGAGTCGTTTATGAACGGCGCATCGTCGTCAAAGTCGGTCACTTGGTCAGCACTGACGTACCACTCGAATTCGACGTGGCAACATAGCTTCATTAGATAGCCAACGCGTTTCATGCGAGCCATGAGTTCCCCAGAACTGCGAGCGGGTAATCGAGACGCGAACGTCAACCAACGATCATGTGATCGACAAGCCTCTGAAACTGTGGCCCCTGCAGTTTCCTTGACTGATAGCTGTCGTCCTTTTGTTGTAGCAACCTCTCCTTACGAAGCGATGACCAGCGTTTTCGGTTTAGCCTGCGGCTCGGTACTTTTGTATTGTGTCGGTAAGCAACAAAGTGCTCTTCGCCATCCTCGGTCTCAAGGGGCGTCGATTCCTTGACGTCGACTAAATACAATCGCCCACTTCCGGTGTGATCGAACACAACAACCTGATCGCCCTTGTTGATTCGAGTGTCCCAATTGTTGGCCCACAACCACCCGTTCCTGTCCCAGTCGGTTTCCCTGGCGACGATAGCTTGGGTTTGCTTTGAGGCAAATCCGGTGATCCTTTCACGCCAGAACGCAGATTTGGGCAAGGATACATCGCGGTCTTTCTTGGCGTCCGCATTGCCAAGGATTTTCGAAAGGGGAACCCTTCTAGCTTTGAGGGGTGGGTGTTTTTCGCGATGCTTTTCGTAGTTTTCGATGATCTGTGCGGATAGCGTTGCCGCGCTTTTCCAATGCTTCACAAACACTCGCTCTAGCCGCAAAAACTGTTTAGAGAAACGTGGCAATTCTAGTGCGACATTGTATTCGCCATTCTGTGTCAATCCGTTGGAGGTTAGGTTTGAGGAGCCGACGACCCCTTTTGACGATTGTTTGCCAGATAGCAGGTAGACCTTCCAGTGAAAGTGCTGCGATCGCGCCAAACGCACGGACAGTTGATTCTTTGTGGCGGCTTGCGCTTTTAGCAACAGCCGCAGCGCTCCCGGTTCAGTGAAACACTGCTGGAGGCCTGTCAATATTCGGACATGCCCATTGCGAGCCGCCCTTTTCAACAATGGAAGCACGTCTTCAATCGCGGCCTTCGTTATGAATGCCACACCCGCATCAACATGCGAGTCGGGCTCAATGTGTCGCTTCAAATAGCTGAGAAGCGTATTGGGGCCGGTGTTCTCGACGACTGCAAGTTTTTTGATCCCTGGCATCTGGACAACCTTAAAAAAGGGTTCCTCAATGCCATCGTAATTAGCATTGTCGGTGAGTGCCAGCCACAAGAATCGTCGCAATCGGACAAGGGCAATGCCGAACAAGGTCGTCGGTCTGCCTAGTATTTCGCCAATGCCGCTGGGGCTTCCCGGTGGTCAGCCGCCAGCCACCCGTGCAATAGGGTCAGCGTATGCTCTGCCGTTTCGCCTTGCCCGCTTCATTCGACACTCGGCACTCCTCATTCGGCATTTCCCTACGCCAGCACTTTCTTCAGCACCTCGCCGCGGATGCCGGTCAGGCGTTGGTCGAAGCCCTGGTAGAAGTAGGTCAGGGCTTTGTGGTCCAGGCCCAGGAGGTGCAGGATGGTGGCGTGGAAGTCGGAGATGTGGCAGCGGTCTTCGATGGCTTTGAAGCCCAGCTCGTCGGTCGCGCCGATCGCCTGGCCACCTTTTACGCCCGCCCCGGCCAGCCACATGCTGAAACCGTGCGGGTTGTGGTCGCGGCCCGGCTTGCCGACGCCTTCGCTGGTGGGCGTGCGGCCAAATTCGCCACCCCAGATCA
>JAYUVJ010000401.1:0-14107 GCA_043754155.1 Acidimicrobiia bacterium | reverse complement strand
GTTTCGTCAGCAGCGAAGAACCATGGTTTGGGTCTCGTTCGGATCGCAGCGCCTAGGCGTTCGCGATCATGAAGGGCGGTCTGAAGCACCACGGTGACGGCGTCTTGTCCATGCCTGATGGCTTCGCGTGTGTCGGTAGAAAGAGTTCAGCGAGGCAATTGAAGCCGCGATGTTGGGCACCTCACCCTCGGGAAGAACGGCTAAAGCTCCAGCACAATCACGACCCAATACCGCCAACATCGAGAACGTGTCACTTCGTCGTTCGGCCTCGACACGCTTCACCGCACTTGAGGTACGAAGCCGCACGACCTCATTATCGCTGTCGTAGCAATCGAGCAGTTCAGCGAGCTTCGCATGTTACCGATAGGGAAGACCAAAACGGACGCTAAGTTCCTCCGCAAGTATCAGTGGGACCTCAACGGCGATAACGCATCAACACATTCACTGTTCAGTTGCGCTCCAACAAAATGGATCAATTGGAACTCCTGAGCATCGACAGTTTCCAACCGTTACGGTTTGGTGATGAGCGAACGATTCACCAGCCAAGTCAACGACGAACGGACGATGATTTGCGAGTTTCTTGAAGAGCAGCGCGCGATCTTCGCGTTGAAAGTAAGCGGACCTAGCGCTGAGCAGCTAGGACGAACAATCGCAGCCTCCACGATGACCCTGGCCGGGCTGGTGAAACATTTGGCGTTAGTTGAAGACAGTTGGTTTCAGGACGATTTCCTTGGCATAGGTGATCCCGAACCCTGGGCCAGCGCACCCTTCGCCGAAGACAACGACTGGGAATGGCATTCCGCGGTTAACGACGATCCCGCCTACCTCCTCGATCTCTATCGGGTTGCCTGCGAACGAAGCCGCGCAGCAGTAGCAGTTGCAGACTCGCTCGACACCCTCGCAGCCAAAGCCGACCGTAGAACCGGCGGCCCCATCAGCTTGCGATGGATCTTGCTGCACATGATCGAAGAAACCGCCCGCCACAATGGCCACGCCGACCTCCTCCGCGAAGCTATCGATGGAGCCACCGGCTGAACCGGATAACCGCGGAATATATGTGCACCCACCCAAGAAATGTGCGTCCAGCCAACGTGTGAGCGCACAGTGTGCGGCCACTCGCACACATGTGCTTTTGGCAATTGCCCTGGGGCCATCAAGCGCAGTTGAGCGCATCCGCTTCCGAGTTCACAGCACCCAAACTACGATTCGCCTCACTGCATCGAATAGCCTCTCCACCATGAAGAGCACGATGTCTGACTATCCGTTGTTGGTTACTGCAATGTTGCGCCGAGGGCAGGTGGCTTTTCCGGATTCGAAGGTGACCACCATCGAGACCTTTGATGCGGCCACGGGTGCGCTCACGCTGCGGCAATCCACCTATGCCGACGTGATTGCCAATGCCGGTCGGTTGGCCAATGCGCTCAGAAAACTTGGGATCGACAGTGATCAACGAGTCGGCACCTTTAGCTGGAATCATCAAGAACACCTTGAGTGCTACCTGGCCATTCCTTCCATGGGCGCCGTACTTCACACACTCAATATCCGTTTGTTCCCCGAGCAACTCACCTACGTCGTGAACCATGCCGACGATCGAGTCATTATCATCGACGGTTCGCTCATCCCTCTGCTGTGCAAGGTGGCCGGAACGCTCCCCAACGTCACGCATTTCATGGTCGTCGGCGAGGGCGATCACTCAATGCTTACCGAGGCGTTCCCACAAGCCAAAACCATCGATTACGCAGCCGCACTCGCCGCCGAATCACCAGACTTCGCTTGGCCTGAGGATCTCGACGAGACCAGTGCCGCGGCCATGTGTTACACGTCGGGAACGACCGGAAATCCCAAGGGCGTCGCTTACAGCCACCGGTCCACCTACATGCATTCACTTGCCTCACTTGGTGCGCCGATGTTGGGACTCAACGAGACCGACACCTGCTTGGTGATCGTGCCAATGTTCCATGCCAACGCCTGGGGTGCACCGTATTCGGGATTCTTCGCCGGCGCCGATTTCGTGTTCCCCAAGCAGTATCTCCAAGCCGCGCCGCTCGCCGCCGCCATCCTTCAAACTAAGCCGACAGTAACCATGGCCGTGCCGACAATTTGGAACGATTTGTGGAACTTTGGCGAAAAGGGCAACTTGGATTTGTCGTCGCTGCGATCGGTCACGGCTGGCGGTTCAGCAGTGCCTCGCGTGATGATGCAGCGCTTCAAAGATAAGTACGGATTACAAATTATGCAGGGCTGGGGCATGACCGAAACATCGCCCCTCGGTACGTTGGCCAAGCCTCACAAATATGTCGACCCCGCAGATGCCATGGACTACCACGACATGGCCGGGCGCATCCTTCCCGGTATCGAAATGCGTATCGTGTCCGACGAAGCTGGCACGGTCGCTCCCAACGACGGAACAACCATTGGCGAGATCGAAGTTCGTGGTTCCTGGGTCACGTCGAGCTATCACCTTGATGCGACACCGGAGAAGTTCCGTGACGGTTGGCTACGCACCGGCGATATGGGAACCGTTGATGGCCACGGCTACCTGCGCATCACCGACCGCACCAAAGACGTCATCAAATCCGGCGGCGAATGGGTTAGCTCCATCGACCTCGAAAACGTCATCATGGCCCACCCCGCCATTCTTGAAGCTGCGGTCATTGGCATCCCCGATCCCAAGTGGGACGAGCGCCCAATGGGTTGTCTCGTACTCCGCGAAGGAACCGCAGCCGACGTGAGCACCATCGAGGATCTCAAAACCTTCCTCGGTGAGCGTGTGGCCAAATGGTGGATCCCCGCCAGCTGGGCCTTCATCGAATCGGTCCCCAAAACCAGCGTTGGCAAGTTCGACAAAAAAGTGCTTCGCGCCCAACACACCGAGGGCCTCCTCACCGTCCTCGACGCGTAGCAACCTCAAAGATTCGAAAGTGTGTGGGTGGTTGTCTTCAATAGCTACCGACAACCAACCACACGCAATCCGTTCAACCCGCTGATGCGACTACAGAAGGGTTGGGGGTTTGTTGCCGCGAAGCCGGTCGATAACGCGGCCGATGTTGGGGGCGGGTCTCGAGGTGGCATCGGTGGAGTTGGCCGACGAGGCATAACCACCCGCAACTGAGGCCCAAATGGCGTTTGCCCCAGTGTGAACCGTTCGGCGAGTGCGGGCAAACGGTGAGTATTCGCGTGATTCGCTTTGTCCGGAAACCACCAAACCATCAGCACCCTCCTCAACAGGAAGAAATCCTGCATCGCGAAGTGCACTTAGTACCTTTCCAGCAGACAACGGGGATACAGCAACCGTCGGCGCCAATAATTGGAACTTGCATTTCGTTAGCTTTTTCGAACGCACCAATTCAGCAAGCAATGCTGGGTCTTCTACGCGTACATAACTTGTTGCAGAACCGATACGAACGGAACCGTACCTGCGAGCAACATCGTCAACCAGATATCGCAACGGCTGCGGAACCCCGGGGCGAGCATGTTCCTCTAGAAAGCCCATGATGTCTTCGGGCGTGCGGCCACTGTCAAAGGCCCGCCGCAACGAAACCTCAGTGATCTTGTAAACACTCGCCGTGCCTTTGGATGTGATGTCGGCGATCAGCGACAGTTCGCCGGAAGTAGTGGCGTCTAATTCAGCCGGAGCCAGAACAGTGAGGTCACCAGAGACGGTAAACGTGGACACCGGAGCCGCAAAAATCGAAGAGGCAATCGCGGCGACGTCGTCGGCAGATCCAAACAGCGCAGCACGGCCAAGCGGCGTGATCACTCCAGAGTTCATCACCCCAAGCAGCGCCGCTTCAACCATCAACAACTCGGTGGCATCAACCCCGTCGAACCCGTCACCCCAACGGCCCGGACCAAACCAACGAGCACGGCGCATCACACTCATCGTCTCCACCGGTTCCGGCGCAACTACTTCCGCCTTGCCCGGGGAAGACATTGACGCAGTTGACGCAGTTGACGCAATTGACCCAGTCGACGCACTTGGACCGGTTTTGGCGGCACTTTTCGCAGTGTCTTTCGAAGCGCTTTTCGGAGGAGCTTTTACTTCGCTCTTCGCCGTACTTTTAGCTTCATCCTTTGAATCCTTTGAACCCTTCGAACCCTTCGAACCCTCGGAACCCTCGGAACCCTCGGAACCCTCTGAGCCCTCTGAGCCCTCTGAGTTCTCTGAGTCTTTCGCCGTCAAATAGTTAGGGGCAGCTGAGGCAACGGCTTCCATCACTCGGGCGCGGCGCCAAATTTCGTCGGGCGAGGAATACCAACGTTCCTGCAACGGCGGTTCACCGCGAACCTCTTCGATACCCACTACAGCACTGAGCGAACGAGGAAGATCTGCCCACGTACGAACTAACACCATCCATCGATCAAGCGCCGATTCCTTCAGCCACTCATCGAAGCGCGGTGTGGGACCCAACCGACCGGCATAATCGTCGGCCACCAACAAGCCGGCGGCCCCGGACAACTCGACGAGACGAGCGGTAGAGGCCTCATCGACGCCAACGATTTTCGTCATGGCCCGAATTTCCTTGATGCCCACGCCGCCGGTTTTCAGGGGCGCCGGGACCGAACGAACCCACTCGTGGCCAATGGCGGCAACAGCACTGATCAACTCACCGGGAGTAAGGGCAACAACACCGGAGCGAGTGGTGTCAAGCCGCTTGCCAGACCGAGTGGCCACAACCGGAGGTTCAGATGAAAACGCCATTATCGGCGAACCGCCGCGGAGCATGATCGACAACTCCTGTGCGATCACCACCGTTTCCTGATCGAGCGGAAGCACTAGGCCGTGGCTCAACAACCAGGCAACCGGCTCAGGAATCTCTTTGCGCGACCACGGACGGGTATCAAGGGCAAAGATTCCACCCAACTCGTCATGAATGCCCCGAAGCACCGAATCACACCCTGGCAGCGCCCGATCCCACAGCGAATCGAGGGAACCGGGCGTGGTGATGAAGTTGATGATCTCGGCCATGACGCCGGATTTTGTGGTCGATTCCGAGGCGATCCCCAAGTTGAGGGCGATCATGCGAATGTCGGGAGCGGTGTAACGATCTAGCAACTTCACCATCGGGGCCCGTAAGGCAAACGGGGAAGGAATGGCCCGTTTCAAAGCCACCGGTACCGTCCAAAACACCGATCCCACCAACACCTCAGTGGGCACCACCAGGCCAAACATCTTTAGTTGGCCCACAATTTCGGCCACGATCACCGGATCGGCATGCAACGACGGGACCGCACAAATGTCGTTAATCGTGCAAGGTTCGCTGAGGTAGGCAATGGCATCAAGCACTTCACGTTGGCGTTGATCGAGCGCGGCAACGCAATTGTGGACACTAAACGCTGCGGTACTGCGGACGGCGAGATCAGCAAACGTGGCCGGAATTGGATCAGCTAACTCGGGGCGAAAGGCGAAGAAGTGGGCTAACTCGGTGTCGGTAAGTTCAGCAAGCGATTCGGCAAGACCCATGAACAATGCATCGTACCGGTCCACGCTCCGTTGGGTTGATCCGCCGCCTATCGCGGGGAGACTGCCAGATTCTGTCGACAAGCGTGAGCCAGATGGTGCCACTGTGGCCAGCTAATGCCGCATTATTTCGCACACTGGCATCATTTCGTTCACGGCTAACAACCACAGACCGAAGTCAGCCAAACTCAGCCGTAGTCAATCGGTGTACTTCAACCAGTTGGCCTAACCACGTTGAGTCTCGGTTCAGAAACCTTTAAGAAGGCGCCCTGACGCGCCGATGATCTTTGCGACGTGCCATCGCGCACCCGATTCCAAAGGCTCGATCCAATGACGGTTACAACCCACGTAGGCTCTGAACCCTTGGAACCGACGCCGAACAAATGGATTGCGCTGGGCAAAAAGCAGTTCGAGCGCAAGCCCGTCCGCTATGCCGCAGTCTCCGCCATTGCCATCGTCATAAGCCAGGTGACTCTGGCATTTGGTTACGGGCTGCTGCACTGGGACGGTAAATTGGCCTTTCGAGCTCAGCTTTTGGCCTTCGTTACCAGCTCATTCCCGTCGTATTACCTCAACCGGATGTGGGTTTGGGGTAAGGGCGGGAAGTCGCATTTCTGGAAAGAAGTGTTCCCGTTTTGGGCCATTGGTTTTGGGCAACTCCTCATCTCTTTGCTTTTTATTAAATGGTCGCAAGCCAAGATTGAAGATCGTTACTCTTCGCACCTCATTCGTACTATTGGGTTCTTGTTCTCCAACCTGTTCGTCTTCGGCGTGATGTGGATTGGCAAATACATCTTCTTTAACAAGGTCCTCTTCAAACACAAGCCTGAAGCCACGCAAGCCTGAGGCCACTGCCGATTCACCGCTGATCGAACACGGCTGGCGCTGGGGTTTGCAAGACTCCAAGGGTGAGTACTGCGCTGGATGATCTGATTGCCCTGCTCGATCTAGAGACGATTGAGGTCAACATCTTTCGCGGTCACCACGCCGACGAGGATCGGCTTCGTACCTTTGGTGGACAGGTAGCTGCACAAGCCTTGGTTGCGGCAGGACGCACCGTTGAAGGCAAGCTCGTACATTCCCTGCACGCATATTTTCTGAGGCCCGGTGATCCGCACTCACCGATTCTCTACAACGTCGATCGGATTCGTGACGGTCGTTCCTTTGCCACGCGCCGAGTTGTAGCGATTCAGCACGGAGAAGCCATTTTCAATTTGTCGGCCTCCTTCCACGGCGAAGAGCCCGGCTTTGAACATCAGATGAACATGCCGGCCAGCGTCGACCCCGAATCGCTGCCCACATTCCACGAACGTTTTGCTGATATTGCCGACAAGCTCGGACCGTGGTTTTCAAAACCCCGCCCCATCGACCTTCGCTATGTAGGCGAGCCGCACCGTCTCACCGTTGGCCGTACCGACATCGTGCGAGAACCCGCACAACAGGTGTGGTTCAAACCCAGCGGGTCACTGCCTGATGATCCGCTTCTGCATGCCTGCATCGTGGCCTACGCCTCAGATATGACCCTGCTCGATTCGGCCATTATCCCCCACAACCTGTCCTGGGACGACGGTTCCATGATGGGCGCCAGTCTCGATCACGCCATGTGGTTCCATCGTCCGTTCAAAGCCGACCAGTGGCTCCTTTACGCACAGGAATCAACCGCGGCCTACGGTGGAAGAGCGATGGCACGAGGGGAAATTTTCACCCAAACCGGGGAGCTGCTCGTGTCGGTCGTGCAAGAAGGACTTATTCGCCCCACCAAACCCAAGGCCTAGAAAGAGCGAGGAAACGATGAAGAGAGTCACCAGGTCGATCTTTACTGTCGTGCTCGCCGTTGGCCTCAGCTCCGCCTCTTTCCAGTTGAAACAGGCGCACGCCGCTGGCACGTATTCCCTCAAGAAGATTGCCGATGCCGACGAACCCCTGCAAGTACTGGCGAACCCTTCAAGTCGTGCGTTGTTCGTGGTGGAAAAGACTGGTCGTATTCGTCCGCTAGAAAACAACACGCTGGGCGCTTCAGTACTTGATGTACATACGAAAGTTTCCAGTGGTGGCGAACAGGGTCTACTTGGCGCGGCATTTTCCCCCAAGGGCGATTGGCTCTACACGAATAACACCGACAGCAACGGCGACACCCGAATCACTGCTTACCCCTTTAGTACGCGTGCAGACGAAGCTAGGGCCGTCGAGTTGCTAAAGGTTGACCAGCCCTATTCCAATCACAACGGAGGCGGGCTCGATGTCACCAGCGACGGGGTCTTATGGATTGGACTCGGCGACGGTGGTTCCGGTGGCGATCCCAAAGGCAACGGCCAAAACCGCAAAGTGCTTCTCGGGAAAATCCTGCGAATCCAGCCAACTCCTGCTGCCACCGAGCCCTACTCAATCCCATCGGGCAACCTCACCGGCCCTGGGGATCGCAAGGAAGTCTGGGCCTACGGACTGCGAAATCCTTGGCGTTTCGACGTTGACGAGCTTTCCAAAACCGTTTGGATTGCCGACGTGGGCCAAAACGAATGGGAGGAAATCAACAAGGTCCCTCTGTCTAGGACCGGGGCGAACTTCGGGTGGAACAATCGTGAGGGTGCCCGTGCGTTTAAAGGCGGCAAACGCCCAGCCAACGCCATCGAACCGATCACGACCTACAGCCACAGCAGCGGCGGATGTTCCGTCACCGGTGGCTTCGTCTACCGCGGAACTGCACTACCCGGCCTCGTAGGAAGTTATCTGTACACAGACTATTGCCAAGGCGCAATCAAGCGCATCACCCCCGGTTCAGGCAAACCGCAATCACTAAACCTAAGAACCAAGTCACCAAGCTCGTTCGGGACCGATGCTGCAGGTGAGATCTACGTTACGTCACTCGACGGCGGCATTTACAAACTTGGGCTTTCCTGAACGACAGCCGCCACTATAAGGGTGTCTTCTTACCAGCGGTGGCAAAGACACTTCCGTTCCGGCTCGTGTAACACTCAGTCATTTCTACGCCGAAAATTACCGCGTAGTCCACCGACAATAATGTTCGTCACGGACTGAGTGTCATGAGCCGAAACGTAACGATTACTGCAGGTGCTCGGCGTCCCCCAAAAGTCGATCCAGTCGTCTTGGCTCACCGACCAAGCGTTAGCAAAGGTTGTACGTTGTTGATGGATTCGGTATCCAGTCCATCACACCAGCAGCAACAGCCGCTAGTGAAGCGGGGCTCGAAGCAGGTCGTGTTGCTGTGACTCTTGTCGTACTGATGATGTCGCACGCGACGATCGCTTGATCTTCGAAGGTCGGATCTCGTGCACCGTCGCACTGCTAACGAAAGGCCAAGAATTGTTGGGTCGGGTAGGTGTTCACTGGGTGCCGCAGCCGAGCGCGTCGGCGAGTCGGTCGCAGGCTTCGTTGAGCCGCGAGGGGCGAAGCGCAGAGATTCTTCGGCGGAACGAGGACCTCGGAAGCGTGTGAAGGTTATCGAACGAAACGACGCATTCCCGCTTGAGTCCGTCGTCGGTACCCAGTCGGAGTTCAGAGGTCAGCCCACGAATGGTGGTGGTCAAGTGAGCAACGACAACAGCGTCGATTCGATCAGCGACTGGGTCACGTGTAAGGACGAGAACGGGGCGGTCGCCGCCGCTTCCGATATCAGCAAACCAGATCTCGCCCCGTTTCATTCGCCGAACACCTCGGTCCAGTCCGTATCTTCGTCGGGCCAGGCTTCGTTTGGCCACGCCGTGGTCTCCGTTGTGGTCAATGGCTGGAGCGCGTATCGCTCGGCGTCGCGTTCGCATCGACGGCGATAGAGGAGTTCACGAACGGCCTGGTTCAGGAGGCTGCTGCGCGCTACGCCTCCATCGGCTGCTGCGGCGTCGAGTTCTTCAACGAGTGTTCCTTCTGCTCGAAAACTTAGCGTGACTGTCATACATTCAGTATACGCAAAGTGTGCGCAAAGTATACGCATCTTGACGACGGCCAGGCAACGAGGTAGCCGCTCTCCACATCTGTCGCGTATGTCGCTTTGGAGCCTGGTCTATTAAGGCGTAAACCGGGTAACGCGATCGTTCGCGATGTGCACGTCATTATCGGTGCCTGTTCATGTTCCAGGTGATCGCAGTGCGGCGTTGCAGCGTTGCAGGAGCCGTTCGGCCGTTGGTGTCAAGACACAGAGCGAGGCGTTATCGCCGCAACAAAGTTAATCCCTCGCAGAAAGGGGAGAGCAACCCATTCACCGATCATTGGGATCTGCACCGCTTCGAAAAGGGCCATCACGCAGACTCAAGACTATGGGCTGTTCCCCGGAGACGGTTGTGAAAGCAAAATGGCGCTGCCGAAGCAGCGCCATTCGAGAAAATCACTAGGCCCGAAGCCGAGGAACGATTTACGAACGGTCGGCTTGGGGGACGTAGTTGCGTTCTGGAGAGCCCACGTAAAGCTGACGAGGGCGGCTGATCTTCTGCTCGGGATCAGCGAGGAGTTCCTGCCAGTGAGCCAGCCAACCCACCATGCGTGGAATGGCGAACAGCACGGTGAACATTGAAGGCGGGAAGCCCATGGCCTGGTAGATCAAGCCCGAGTAGAAGTCAACGTTGGGGTAGAGCTTGCGGGAAACGAAGTACTCATCGGAGAGCGCAACTTCTTCAAGCTTGAGGGCAATATCGAGCAACGGATTCGTACCGGTTACTTCGAAGACCTTGTAGGCCTGCTGCTTCACGATCGTGGCCCGAGGATCGTAATTCTTGTAAACGCGGTGGCCAAAGCCCATCAAACGTCCACCTGCCCCATTTTTCACCGATTCGATAAAGGCCGGAACCGCGTCGACAGATCCAATTTCCTTAAGCATCGCAACTACAGCTTCATTGGCGCCACCATGCAGTGGACCGTACAAGGCCGAGGCTGCACCCGCGGCGGCAACGTAAGGATCAGCTTCTGAGGAACCAATCACGCGCATCGCGGTGGTGCCGCAGTTCTGCTCGTGGTCGGCATGGAGAATGAACAACACGTCGAGAGCGCGGGCCAACACAGGGTTAATCTCGTAGTCGCCGCCAACCTTCCAAAGCATGTTCAAGAAGTTCGAGGTGTAATCAAGCCCATTATCGGGATAAATGGTGGGCTGACCAATTGAAAACCGATGGCAATACGCGGCCAAAGTTGGTGACTTTGCGATCAGGCGAAGGATCTGCTTGTCGCGCGAAGCCGGATTGTTGATGTCTTTTGCGTCGGGATAAAAGGTTGAAAGCGCAGCAACGCCTGAAACGAACATTCCCATGGGGTGAGCGTCGTAGTGGAAGCCCTCCATGAAACGCTTGCGAACATTTTCGTGCAGGAAGGTGTGATGGGTGACGTCGTAAGTCCACTTTTCCATCTCGGCTTTGTTGGGCAGTTCACCGTTGAGCAGCAGATACGCCACTTCGAGATAGGTGGAATGCTCAGCCAATTGCTCAATGGGGTAGCCGCGGTAACGCAGGATTCCAGCGTCGCCATCGATATAGGTGATGGCCGAGCGACAAGCAGCTGTCTGCATGTAAGCCGGGTCATAAACCCACATGCCAGCGTCTAGCTCACGGATAGCTTTGGAAGCGATGCCGCCATCAACGATGGGCACCTCTACCTGCTTGCCGCTGCGGTTATCGATAATGGTGAAGGTATCGGGCATGGTCGGGGTCTTTCGGGTGGCGAACAGGTGTGTTCTTTACGATGGGGCGAAACTGCGAAACAGGTGAAGAGAATTTATTTGATGTTGTACCGGTAACAGTTGGTGTTACGAAGCTCGAAACCAAGACGCTGATAAAGCCGGTTCGCAGCCTCACGGGTTGGTCGTGAGGTGAGATCAACTGTTTTTGCGCCGTAGCTTCGGGCCAGCTCGATGCCAAAATTGGTTAACTCGGCGCCAGCACCGGAGCCGCGGGCAGCTGAATCGACAACAACATCCTCGATCCAGGCCCGAATGGCGGTAGGAATTGGGAAGATCACCAGTGTTGTGGTGCCAATAATGTGGCCTGTTTCATCACGAGCCATCAACAAATGCGATGCCTCATGGGAAACCAATGTCTCCAGCTCACCTCGCGTTGGTGGCGGGTTCGAGGTTGAAAGTTGCGGGATCAGCCGAGCAAATGCCTCGACAATCTCATCAGTTACCGTTTCGGCAACCGTTACCGCTACTGCCATGTCGAATGACTCCCTCGACCTGTGATCTGGTCGGTTGCGCACATGGCGGGATAGCCAGGCACTGAGATCGTACTCCCCTCCACGGCGCTGGTCACCAGTTGATCGATCAATGTAACGAAACGGAAACATCGAATTTGGTCGTGGCCAGAAGCAATTCCGTATCGAAACCCCGCGTTTGTGGAACCGTATGAGTGAATTGGCGCCTGGGTCCTTACGGGGGTGGGTTGCTGTCCGGCTCTCATGAGCTTCTACCTCTCAGAAGCCAAATGTTGAGTATTTAACCTAGGGCATTTGAACGTCGAGTTAGTGCCTTCGACCTAAAAATTCTCACGGCGATTAGGAAAACCTCCAGTTCCCACCCAAGGCGTCGATAGATGCCTCAAGAGAAACCCCCATTTCTACAAAACATTAGGAGTTCAGATGTCAAAAAAGTCATTTCGCACACGTAAGGCCGCGGTACTGATTGGCGGTATTGGAATACTCGGAGTAACCGCTGTTTTGGCCTCCGCAGCCAGCTTGGGCACCATTTCCCAGGGTTCCTTAGGCTCAGGAATTCAAGTTGTAGCCAGCTGCGATACCGATGGCGTCACTGTTTCTTATACGAATGTCTTCGATCCCACGAGTGGACATTACAAAGTATCTTCGGTGACCATCGGCGGAATCAATTCGGCATGCGCGTCGAAGAACCTCGCCATCACCCTGAAAGACTCTGCGAGTGGTGCGGGTAATGCCGTTGGTACAGGTTCAGGAGTGTTAACCGTGACGCTGCTCACACCAACCCAAACCTTCGCCATCAGCGGAAACACCGACGCCGCTTTGGTCCTGGGCGCTGCTGTGGTAATCGCGGACTGAGCCAAGGTTCAATACTTCTAGAGAAATCCCTCAAGAAGTACCGATCTACTGGTCGAAGAGCAAATGATGGTCGGAAAAATTCGTTCTAGTCCCAATCCGGCCGGTCGTTCCAGAACGATCGGCCAGAGGGCTGGAATCACGACACTCTTCTTGGTTGCACTTCTGATCGTCGCTCCCGGTGGCAATGGTTGGGCAGACCGGATCCCCATCCCTTCAGGGTCCATCATGTCGGTATCAATTCCTGGCCCTTCCGGGGCAGCCACGGTCTTTATTTGGGATCATTTTGACCGGGCCGATGCTCCCATTGGAACAGCAGTACTCGGCGGCCCGTGGTCAGTGAACACCGGGAGCTGGACGGTGCAGAGCAACGTCGCTGGATCAAGCTCCGTACCCAACGCCAACGCCAGCATCACCGTTCCGGGAGTCCTTAACGGTCGAGTTGACGTCGACTTAACATTTGCGCTTCTGACCGCCTCGGCAGGTGTTGAACTTCTTGATGATGGAACAAACGGCCTCGTCGTTGAATACAAGAAGGGGCTGTTGCTAAGCGAAGTTCAGCTGTACTCCCGGTCGGGCGGCACGCTTACGCAACTTGCATCAGCCGCCGTCACCACTTCCCTGTCGGCTGCACTCACCGTGATCGTCAACGCAAACTCAGTTCAAGTTCTCTGGAATTCGGTTTCAAGCTTCACTTACAACCTGACCCCCGGGCTAGTTGCCCTGGTCAAGGACGCCGGAAGCAACAGGTTTGGTATGTGGGCCAATAGTGATGCCCAGGCTCGATTCAACAACTTCCGGTTCCAGAGTGCGTAAAAGTTCTCCCATCGCTGCGACTTTCAAACCAGGACAAAAAACATCCGGTGACACAACGGAGTTTTTAGGAGTATCGGAACTTTCAAACTTTGCGGGGACTCCGCCAGTACTCTCGACGAGCTTGAGATGGTTTCGGCGGACGCGAAGGATTTTGTTAAATCTGATTTGCTTATCGCTTGTCTGGTTGTTCGTGTTACCGCGAAATTTGGGCGGCTTCAACACGTACACCATCATTTCGGGACATTCAATGGAACCAACTCTCCATACGGGAGACTTGTTGGTGAGCCGAGCTTCGCAGGAGTACGACACCGGGACGATCGTTACCTACGGCGTTCCCGATGTTCGCTATCACAAGGCTCGGATCGTGCACCGCATCGTCTCGAAAACTGCCGACGGTCGTTATGAAATCCAAGGGGACAATCAAGACCACATCGACCCATGGTTGGTAGCACCGGGAAACATTTTGGGTGGCAAAGTGTTGGTTATTCCGCGCGGCGGATTTATGGTGCGCTATTCCTTCGGGCCTTTCGGGTTGGCAGTTCTATTTGGGATGTTGTTGACCTGGGCGTTTTGGCCAGACCGCGAAGAGGAGCTCGAAGTCGCTACCCGCCAAAATTCATTCGGCCGGCATTCGGAACTTCAGGAGCCGCTGCAACTACAGCCAACCACCCAGCGGCCCAACCCCATCTTGGTCCTGCAGGAAAGTTTGGCTGTTTCCAAAGAACACACTTCCTTCGAAAGCTCCAACGACAACACCCCAAATCTTGAGACACCAGACCAGCAGAACTTGACAATCGACCAACTGTTGGAGCAGTGGATTAACGATCCGGC